>JACQPI010000233.1 GCA_016207585.1 Elusimicrobiota bacterium
CCAAGACGATGTGGAAGATCGCGGCCGCCGCGAGGACGACGTTGGCCGCCCCGTACTCGTTAACGCCCAGCGCCTTGCCGGCCCACACCTGAGAGGCGAGGGTGGCGACGCGGGCGATCGCGTAGGTGCCCGCGATGACCGCCAATGCCTTAAAGAAGGCCGACTTGAGGAAGTCCCGCGTCGGCGACTCCGAGGAGGCCCGCCACGCCTCGACGTAGGGCTTGATCCGCAGCCCGACTCCCAGGGGGAGGCACGCGGACAAGAGCGGCGTCAACAGGCACGGGAAATGGAGGAGCGGGTAGCCGTAGAGCTGCAGGGCCCGCGCCCGCGCCCGCGTCTTGCCCACGACGTCGCGCCACCGGTAGAGGAGGTTCGTGTGGTAGCGGTATTGCGCCAGGAAGTGCGCAACGTTGGCCACGTCGCGCCGCCACGCGATGCGCAGGGCGAGGTCGTAGTCCTCCGCGAAATGGAGCGCCGGGTCGTAGCCGCCGGCTTCCAGGAAGGCGTCCTTGCGCGCCACGAGGGTGCAGTGGATGAACGGGTTCATCCAGAGGATGCTGCGCCGGATGGAGACGGGGTCGGTCGGCTGCCTCCAGTCGAGCACCTCCCCGCCCTCGGTGCGCAGGTGGGCCCAGGCGCCGCACAAGGCGATTTCACGGTGCTCGTTGAGAAACCGCGCCTGGGCCGCAATTTTGTCGGGATACCACAGGTCGTCGGCGTCGATCATCGCCAGGAGCTCGCCCGCGGCCTTTTGGACGCCGAGGTTGCGGGCTTGGGAGCGTCCGACGTTGCGCTCCAGGCTCAGGACGCGCAGGCGCGGGTCCTGCAGGGAGCGGAGCACCTCCGGCGTCTCGTCGGTGGAGCCGTCGTCGACGACCCAGACCTCGATGTTCGGGTAGGTTTGGGCCAGAACGCTCTGGAGCGTCTGCCGCAGCGTTTCCGCCCCGTTGTAGACCGCGAGGACGACGCTGACGAGCGGCAAGTTCGGGTTCCGGCCGGAATCGGTCATAAAATCGCCGCTAGCCTCGGCTGCGCGTTTCGCGCTTGCGTCCGTCACGAGGGCCGTGCGATTTCCTCCAGGAGTTTGCGCACCTTCGCTGCGGCCGACTCCCAGGTGAACAGCGCGGCCCTGGCGGCGCCGCGGCGCTTCAAGTCTTCCCGCAATTCCGGATTCTCCCATATTTTGGCGAACGCGTCTTGGACGGCGCGCGCGTCGGCCGGGTCGGCGTAGAGGGCCGCGTCGCCGCAGACCTCCTCGGCGGTGGGCAGGGTCGGGGCGACGACGGGCGCCCCGTGCGCCATCGCCTCCAGGAACGGCAGCCCGAACCCCTCATAGGTCGAGACGGTGACGAAGGCGAGGGCCCGGCGGTAGAGCTGCTCCAGTCGCGCGTCCTCGACATAGCCCAGGTAGCGGACATGGGGCGCGAGCGCCGGGTCGTCGAGAAGCCGGAATATCCCGGAGTCGGTCGCGGTCCGGCCGCCGGCCAGAAGCAGCGAGGGCTTGGGGCCCGGGCCGAGCCGGGCTAGAAAATCCTTGAACGCCAGGAGGGTCCTCTCGATGTTCTTGTTGGGCCGGAGATGCCCGACGAACAGGAAGTAGTCTTTCGGCAGGCCCGGCGCCTGAGGCGGTTTGTCCAGGGAGCCGAGAGCGGTTTGCGCGCCGCGGTCATCTAGCCGGGTGATGCCGTGCGGTACGACGCGTATTTTTTTGGCGTCTATGCCTCGCCCGGCTAGGTCCTCCCGGACCGCGGAGGTGGTGACGATGATTCGGTCGGCGCGCTCCAGCGAGGCCCGGAAAAAAAGCCGGTAGACCGCACGCACGTAGGGAGATAGGAGTTCGGGAATCTGATAATACCCGAGGTCGTGGACCGTGAGAAGGCAGGGGACCTTGCCGGCCAGGGGCAGGGGGAGAATGTCGGTTGTCGCCCAGAAGACGTCCGGGCGGTCGCGCCGCGCCAGGAGGGGGAGCTCCGTTTGCAGCCAGAGAGAGCCGCCGAGCCAGCGGGCCGAGCCGAGGCCGGTCTGGACGCGGTATGGGTTTGAAAAATCCAGTCGCGGCGGGCGGGACGCGTAGAGAACCACCTCGTGCGGAAATCTTTCCTTCGCCCATACGCGGAGGACCGACAGGAGCGCCCGCCCGGTGCCAACGACCTGCCCGGAGAGCTGACGCGCGTCGATGCCGATTCTCATGATTGGGCGCGGAGGCAGGAGCGTATGAGTTGCGCGTATTTCCCGGCGACCGCCTCGCTCGAAAAATCCTCGGCGCGGCGCAGCCCCCCGGCGACGAGGCGCTCGCGCAGCGCGCGGTCCGTCAGCGTTTTGAGGACGTTATCGGACAGGGCGCCGGCGTCCCGAACGGGACTGAGGAGGCCAGAGTCGCCGTGCGCGACGATCTCGCCCGGGCCGTAGGGGCAGTCGGTCGAGACGACGGGGCAGCCGCAGGCCATCGCTTCGGCCAGCACCAGCCCGAAGCCCTCGTAGCGCGAGGACAGGACGAACGCGTCCGCGCGGGCCATGAACTTGAACGGGTTTTTCTGAAGCCCCAGGAACGCGACGTCCGCGCGCACGCCCAGCCGTTGCGCTTCGGCCTCCAACGCGGGGCGCAAAGGGCCGTCTCCTACAAAGGCGAGGCGAGCGGTCGCCGCGGCCGGGGGGCCGGCGTCTCTTCCCGCGGCCCGCAGCGCGGCGAAGGCGCGCAGCAGCGTCTTTTGGTCCTTCTGCTCCTCCAGCGCGCCGACGTTGAGGAGCACCGGCGCGTCCTTGGAGTCGAACCACGGGTGGCCGGCGGGTTCCGGGGACAGCTTCCGGATTCGCTCCAAGGGGATGGGGTTGGGAATGCGCGCTATCTTCCCCTCCGGGATTCCCAGCTCGATGACGTGCCGGGCCAATCCCTCGGCCGGCACGATGATGCGCTCTGCCGAGGGGTCGAGCTTTCGGACCAAGAAAAGCCTCAGCGCCCCCCAGCGGGCCCCGTCGAACATTTGCGCGAGATTGTTTTGCTCCTGCGTGATGACGGGCGTCTTGAGGCCGGAGAGCCGGCGCGCCGCCAGGGCGAGCCAGAAAGGCTGGTAGGCGTTGCAGAGGATTAGGTCCGGCCGCTCGTCTCGCAGTATCCCCGCCAGCCGGCGCGCGGCGCCCCAATATTGCGCGTAAAAGCGCGCCGAGCCCGTGCGCTTGGGGATGAAGTGGGTCGTGAGGTCGGGCGGCACGAGATCGCGCGCCTCTTCCTGGAAGTAGAGGACCTGGATGTCGAAGCCCAGCCTGCCCAGGGGCTCCAGCAGATTCGCCAGCACGAAAGCGCCCCCGCCGATGGCGGGGGTCAGGAAGGGCAGGCAAACAAGAACCTTGGGGCGCGCCGGCTTCTCCACGCAAGGATTATATGAAGAAAGTGGAGAGTGAAGTTTGCCCGGCGCAAGCCCTAAACGCTCGGGAATTTTGTTTTCAGCAGGTCGAGCAGGGCGGTCAAGGTCACCAGCCCCTGGGCGCTTGGCTGCGGGATGCGGTGGATGCGGCGCACCCGCTCCCGCCAATGGGCGCGTGCGAGGTAAAAGTCGCTCTTGTACTGCGCGAGCTTCAGGCTCCATTGCCGGCGGGTTTCCTCCGTCCAGCGGTCCTTCTGGCGCCGGTAATCGATTCTCGCCTGGTGGTACCGGGATAGGGCGGCCTCCAGCGTCTCCTTGCCGCCGCGCAGGTAGGACTCGATTTTTTCCCGGGTCGTGGCCGGGAGGCCGGAGGCCTCGAAGCGCAGCTGAATCGCCTGCATCTCCGTCTTGAGCCGCGCGGACAGGATGGCGGGCTCCGGCGCGCGCTTGAGCCTCCAGGCCCAGCCGACCGCGGCGAAGGAGCGGATCCACCACTTGCCCATGTCGAAGTGGTACCACCTCACCCCGTTGCGGTAGTCGGCCTGGAAGGCGTGGTGGAAGTTGTGGTAGCCCTCCCCGAAGGTCAGGGGACCGAGCCACCAGTTGTCCCGGGCCGTGTTGTCTTGGCTGTAGGGCCGCGTCCCCCAGAGGTGGGCGATCGAGTTGATGAAGAACGTCATATGGTGGACGACGACGACCCGGAGGAATCCTCCCCAGAGCAGGCCACCGGTCGGGCGTCCTTGGATGAGGCCGATGTAAGTGGGCACGGCGAAGGTCGCGAGGATCACCAGCGGGAGGTACCAGCGGTGCTGCCAGCGGACCATGGGGTCCTTGAGCAGGTCCGGGACGTTCTTGTAGCGGACCTGTGGGGTGCGGGGGTTCTTGAAGAATATCCAGCCCATGTGGGCGTAGAGCCCGCCCTTGAGGATGTTGTAGGGGTCCTCGTCGCTGTCCACGAACTGATGATGTCTCCGGTGGTCCGCGGCCCAATTCAGCAGGGAATTCTCGACGGCCGCCGCCCCGAAGACTAGGTAGAACAGCCGCAGCGGCTTGTTGCAGTCGTAGGTGCGGTGCGCGTAGTAGCGGTGGTAGCCGGCCGTGATGGAGATGCCAGTGAGGAGGAACATCGCCAGGAAGTTGGCGAGCTCGAGCCATGTCACCCCGTGGCGGGCGACGTAAAGAGAGGTGCCGACGACCGCGACGACCGGCGTCAGGGTGATGAAGGCGGCGTTGACCCAGTCGATGGGCCTTTTCTTTTTTGGAACCAGGGTCGTATCCAGCATGGAACATAGTATGACGAATTTTCCCCTCGGAGGCAACGGAGTTTTTGGGTACAATGTGCGACGTGGCCATCTCCCGCCGGGTCATCGGGCTCGGGCTCTTCGTGTTCGCGGCTTCTGTGAATCTTTCGGTGGCGGGGGCGAACATCGGCTGGGGGATCGTCGCGGCGGGATTGCTTTTTGATTTTGGAGACCGGTCTTTCGCGGGAAGACTCGGCCGATTGCTGGCCGAATGGCGCGGGGATCCTCTCTTCCTGCCGTGGGTCCTCTACTTGGGCGTCTCGGCCGTTTCGGCTCTTCCGGGCCCGGCTCCGCGCGAAGCCCTCGCGAGCTTGGTCCGCTGGGACGCCACGCATGCCCTCGCCTATTTCCTGCTGGCGGCCGCGGCCCGGCGGGTATCGGTCCGGGAAGCTGGCTGGGGCTACCTGGCGGCGGCCGTCGCGGCGGCCGGGCTCGGGATATGGCAGGTCTGGCGCGGCTACGTCGCCCAGGGCCACGTCAGCATCTACGATGCGGCGCACGGCACGGTGCACCACGTGACGTACGGGGAGCTGATGGCCTTGTCGCTCGGGTTTTGCCTCAGCGTCCTGGCGTTTGCTCGAAGGGCGACAGGCCTGTGGCCGCTGGGAGGCGCGGCGGCGTTCCTCACGGTCGCGCTGGGGCTGAGCCAGACTCGAGGCGCCTGGATCGCCGTTCCCGTGATCTGCGTTTTTTCGGCATGGCTCTACCGGCCGGGCCGGCCGCGCGTGCTGGCATTCATAGGGGTCAACATCGCCTTGGCCTGTGCCGTCCTGGCGGCAGGCCCCCGCTTTTCGATGACCGCCTCCCTGCGGGAAAGGGCCGCGAGCATCTTCTCGACGGATTTCTCATCCAACCGGATCCGTCTGGGGATGTGGAAGGTCGGCCTGAGGATGTTCCGGGACCATCCGCTGACCGGCATCGGGATCGGGCGCGTGAAAAAGCGCTTCCGCGACTATCAGCCTGAACAGTTGGGGACCGAGGCGGATTGGGGAAGCCTGCACAACCTATACGTCCACCAGCTCGCGGAGCGCGGCGCGCCGGCGCTGGCGGCGCTCTTGGCGCTGTTCGCCTCGATGTGGCGGCTCGCGCTGCGCCGCCTGCGGGAGGGCGCCGGCCCCTGGCGGCTCTGGGCGGCGGCCGCCCTGCCCGGCTTTTTCGTCATGAACCTGACCGAAACGTCCTTCCAGCACGCGGTCGTCGCTTTTACGGTTTGTTGGATGCTCGCCGCGGCCCAGGCGCCTTCGGAACCTACCTCTAGGGAAGCTTGAACCGGCGCAGCACCCGCAGGCACATTTTAAGGAGGAGCCAGCCGTCGCGGAATCGGCTGATCTTCGTCGTGCCGTAGGTGCGGGGGCGGTAGCGGACCGGCAGTTCCGCGATCTTGAGATTGAGCCGGGCGGCGCCGAAGAGGAGCTCGAAATCCCCGAAGGGGTCGATCGGCCCGAGTTCGTCCTTGATCGAGAGGATCGCGTCGCGGTCCTTGCGGAAGAATGCCTTCGTCGCGCACAGGGTGTCGCGCACGCGCTGCCCCATCAGCCAGCTCAGGACCGCGCTGAAGAACTTGTTCCCCAGCAGGTTCAAAAACCGCATCGATTGCGCTTCCATGGGATAAGTGAGGCGGGAGCCGTTGACGAACTCGGCCTTGCCTCCGGCGAGCGCGTCGTAGAACTTCGGCAGGTCCTCGGGCTGCACCGTGTTGTCGGCGTCGAGCACGACGAGGATGTCGTTGCGCGCTTCCCGAAAACCGATGTGCACCGCGTCGGCCTTCCCTTTCGGCTCGCCCTGGTGGAAAGCCGGATCTCCCGCGATCCGCGCGCGATCTCCTCCTGGATGCGCTCGACGGTGCCGTCGGTCGAGGCGCCGTCGATGAAGAGGAATTCCGTCTTCAGGCCCAGGGCGGGAGTGCGCCGCACGAGGGGCGCTATGTTGCCCGCCTCGTTGCGGCAGGCGATGAGGACGCTGACCGAGTAGTCCCGCGGCTCGGGGCGGCGCCTCGCCACCAGGACCATCTCCAGGCACAGGTGGTTGACGAGCGGCAAGGGGGCGACGTAGCGGTTGAGCAGATGGGAGAGGACGGGCACGTGCACCGGCAGCAGCACGTGCAGCCCCGTCGTCACCGTGTCGAAGCCGGCCAAGTCCAGGAAATTTTTCAGGTCCTTCAAGGGGAGCCAGTTTTGGTTCGGCAGGGGCATCTTGAAGCCGATGCGCTCCGCCAGGCGGATCGCCGGCTCCCAGAGGAAGTTGTAGTAGGTGACGACGACGCGCGTGGACTCGGAGGAGACCTTTTTGAGCTCCCGGAAGCAGCGCCAGACGTCCTGAAGGGAGCCCACCACGTCCGAGAGCACGACGGCGTCGAACGTCTCGGAGATCGCCAGATTCTCGGCGTCCCCCTGGAGAAAGCGCAGGCGCGGATGGCGCGCGCGGGCGATTTCGACGGCCTTTCCGCTGAGGTCGATGCCGAGTCCCTCGCGCGGCTCCAGGCCCGCCAGGATGTCCCCCGTCCCGCAGCCGATATCCAGGACTTTCAGGCCCGGCCGGATCAGGCGCCTGAGCCGCTTCAGCCGCTGCGCGTTGTAGTAGGCCGTTCGGCGGGACCAAGCCTGGCGCAGAAGGACGGTCGAGTCGCCATGGACCCGTCGCGTTTCGATATCGCGAAGGTCCTCCGGGGCCCTCGCCGGCGCGGTCACGGGCGGGCGGCGCGTTCGGCCTTCAGCGAGCCGAGGTACCATTGAACCGTGCGGCGCAGGCCTTCCTCGAAAGGAGTCTTGGCGGACCAGCCGAAGAGCGCCTGGGCGCGGGAGGTGTCCACGCTGCGGCGCGGCTGGCCGTCCGGCATGGAGGCGTCCCACTCGATCGTCGCGTCGTAGTCGAGGAGCTTGAGGATCAGTTCGGAGAGGTCGCGGATCGATATTTCCCGTCCGGCTCCCAGATTGACCGGTTCGGGTCCGTCGAAGCGCTCGGCGGCCGCGAGGATGCCCTCCGCGGCGTCCTCGACGTACAGGAACTCGCGCGTCGGCCGGCCGGTGCCCCACAGACGCAGGGTTTTCTCTCCCCGGGCCTTCGCGTCGACGCATTTGCGGATGACGGCCGGGATGACGTGCGAATCTTCCGGGGCGAAATTATCGTTCGGCCCGTAAAGGTTCGCCGACAGGAGGCAGATCGCGTCGAAGCCGTACTGCGCGCGGTAGGCCTGTGCCTGGACGATGAGCGCTTTCTTCGCGATGCCGTAGGGCGCGTTCGTCTCCTCGGGGTAGCCGTTCCAGAGGTTTTCCTCCCGGAACGGGACCGGCGTTATTTTGGGGTAGGAGCAGATCGTTCCAAAATGGACGAACTTGCGCACGCCGGCCCGGCGGGCATGCTCCATAAGAAGCGCCCCGATCATCAGATTGTCGTAAAAAAAGAGGCCGGGGCTCTTGCGGTTAGCCCCTATTCCACCGACCCGGCCGGCCAACTGTATCACAAGGTCGCAGGGGAAGTCCCGGTAGAGCTGCTCCACCGCCGCCTCGCGGGTCAGGTCGTACTCTTGGACGCGCGGCGCCAGGACGCGAGCCCCCGCCGTGCTCAGCCTCGACACGACGCGGCGGCCCAAAAACCCGGCGCCGCCCGGGACGAGAACCCGCTTGTCGCGCCAAAATGTGCCCGTCATCGCCGGAGCATTATAGCTTTTAGCGAGCGGACCAAAGCGGCTGGGAGGCTTCCGTCACCCGCTGGAAATGGCGCGCCCAGGTGGTCTCCCGGGCGGCGAGGACGCTTGCCTCGCCGTAGCGGCGGCGCAGCTCCTCGTGGTTGAGGAGGGCTTCGAGCCGGGCCGCGAAGGCTTCGGGCTCCGGCTGTTCCAGGGCGATGTCGGCCCACTGGCCCTTGAAAAGCTCCGCGGCGCCCACCCGGCGGCTCGTCAGGACTGGAACCCTGCAGGCCATCGCCTCCAAGACGCTCATTCCGAACTCCTCGAACAGCGCCGGATACAGGAAGACGTCCAAGGCGTGGTAGTAGCGCGAGACGTTGGGCTGGGGCGGCAGGAAGGCGACTTGCCCGCGCAGACCGGCCTTGGCCGCGAGTTTTTGGTACGCGCCGACGTTGCTCTCCTTGCCGAGGACCACGGCGCGGACGTTTCGGCGCGTGTCGGGCGGCAACCGCCCCAGTATTTGCAGGAATAAGTCCACCCCGCGCTTTCTGAAGTCGCCCGAGGTGACGAGGCCGATCAGGAATCGGTCCGGTCCCGCGCCGAGTTGTCGCCGGACCGAGGCGCCCAAGGGGCGATCCTCCGGCTTATACTGGGCCGGGTCGTGGCCCGGGTGGATGACCGTCATGCGCTCTTGCGGGACGTCGAATCGGCGGCCGATGTCCTGGCGCATGAGCTCGGAGTTGGCGACCAGGAGGCGAAATCGCCTCTCCCGCAGGATGCGCTCGTGCATCCTGCCGGCGCCGGAGCCGCCGGGCAGCGGCGCGCCGTGGACCGCCTCGTGCGCGCCGTGGACGCAGTTGTGCAGGAAGAGCATGTCCTGGCGCAGCGTGTCGCCGTGTCCGATGATCCAGGGGGAGGGCAGTTTCCGCGCCGCGCGTTCGAAGCGCCACGCGAATATCCGGCGTTTGAGGTAGCTGCCCCAGGGGATCGTCCGGAGGCGGTGCGACAGGGCGCCCGCCTGGCGGATCCTCGCCTCGTCGAGGCGTTCCCCGTAGAGATGGACCTCCCAACCCAATGTGGCGAAGCGGCGGGCGTGCTCCAAAATCAGCGTCTCGGCGCCGCTCGACCCCTCGATCCAGCGGGCGGCGATCGCCAAGCGCCTGCGCGGGGAAGGCATTCGATTATTCTACTAAAAGAGGCGTTGTGGCACGGATTGGTTCCATGCGCAGCTTTTTTAATTCAGGCTCGGCAGTTCTAGCCGGTACTCGTTCACTTGGCGTGCGGAGCCTGAGGATTGTCCCACAAGACCGAAGGCTTTGCGGTTGTTCTTGCTGTGGATAATGCGAATGATTTTTGGAACATCTTCGGCTCGAGCCTTTCGAAGCGAAACTTTGCTTACAGCTCCGGCTTTTTTGGGGGAAATTTTGAGCTCCGATTTTTTCTCGAATACGAGGATCATATTGCTGGGTGGAAACGGCGCCTCTTGCCCATCCTCGTCGAACAGGGCGACTTTATCCTGAAGATTGCGAACGTAGCCTTGCTGCAGGTAGGACCGCCACTCGGGAGGGACCGGAGTCTCGAGGACGGGTATCCCGCGCTCCGCGGCGATGTTATGGATCAAACGGACGTATTCGGAGCGCTTGAGGACGCCGTACTGTTCGCGCACTTCATATGGGAAGCTCTCGGGGCCCCAGGTCAGAGTGTACATGAACTCCATCGCGTCCTTGCGTTGGATACGTATCCGCGCCGTCTTGCCAGCGTCTAATTCGTTAGAGAGAATTTTAAGGGGGATTTTGCGTCCTTCAAAATTGCTTATGTAGCTGTTGAAAAAATCGAAAGAGTTCTGGTCTTTAATTTCCATGACTTGCCAGGTTTCGCCGTCTTCCGGGATGACTCCGTCGCGGATGATCAGCCGTCCTCCGGGCCCCAGGGCTTCCAGGCTTTCTCCTAGCATGGCGCGCACGGAATCGATGTCGAACTGCCGTGGGCCGTAACTGTAGATTTCATGGAGGATGGAGGAAAAAACGATGCTATCTAAAGCGGGAATACCTTTTTTATGGAGAACCTTTCTGAGTTCGAACGCGTCTCCCTGGAGCAATTCATAAGACGCGCTCGTGTTTTTTCTTCGAACCTCGAGGTCCTTCAGCGCTTCTTCCGAGATATCCAGGCCAATGATGCGCTCGATGCCTCCACGCGTATGTTTGACTTCTTCGAGCAAGTCCAGGATCGCGCCGCCCGCCGGACCCACCTCTAAAACGGTCGGGCCCTTGACGAAATCCATCAAGCGTTTTTTGTCGTTCTTGCCGGAGGCCATGGTCTGCAGGTAGGCGGCTTCGTTGCGAACGCGGTCGAATTCGTCGAAGCGGATATTAAAAAGATCCAGCAGGTCCTTGAGAACTTTCTGGAAGGCGGTTTGGTCGCGCGTTTCAAAATAGTGCAGCAGGCTGACAAGATTCTTGGCCAGCGGGGATAGGATGAAGTCGAGGGCGATGGCTTTTTGGCCGTCCACCAACATGGAGATGGCCCCCAGGGATGGCTGCAAGGACGGGCGATTCAGGTCGAACTCCTCCAACCCGCGGCCTGCCAGGATATCTTCAAGGGATATCCGTCGCAACATGCTCTCGATGATTCGAAGAGCGTAGAAATCGAATCGCTCCCGGCCACTGGCCACGTTTTTCACCATTCCGGAGAAGTTGACGTGAAACGGCCGGGTTGTATCCGCTCCATTCGAGGAATTTCGCGCGCAGGAAATCGTCGAAGAGCCCCTCGCGGACCGCCGCCGTATCG
>JACQPI010000234.1 GCA_016207585.1 Elusimicrobiota bacterium
CTTGACCGCCTCGTGCCCGTCGGAAGCCTCGCCGATGACCTCGATGCTCTTTTCCCCGTCCAAAAGATCCTTGATCCCCTCGCGAAACAACGTCTGGTCATCCGCGATCAACACCGTCACTTTTTTCTTAGCTGCCATCGGGCCTCCGCAAAACGCATCCGCTCTCTGACGCCACCTAGTCAGATTAGGCGCTTAATCTATCAAAAAACAAGGTAAAACTCCAGTTTTATTTGGCGCCGAAAGCCCGGGCGGCGGCCGGGGGAACCGGAGGGACGGGACCCGCCGCGGCCGGCAGGGTGAAGTAAAAGGTCGCGCCCTTGCCCGCTCCCTCCGAATGGACCCAGATGCGCCCCCCGTGGCTCGTCACGATCTCGCGCGCGATCGAGAGGCCGAGCCCCAGGCGGCCCATCTTGGAGTTCTGCCCGGCCGAAAGGGGCTGGTAGAACCGTCCGAACACGCGCGCCACCTCGGTCGGCGCGATGCCGTCTCCCGTGTCCTGGACCGCGACCTCCACCGCGTCGCCCTGGACGGAGGTCCGGACCGTGATCCGGCCGCCGGAGGAGGTGTGGCGGACGGCGTTTTCCAGCAGGTTATTGAGCACCTGCGCGATGCGCCGCCGGTCCGCCAGGACGAGCGGCAGGTCGGCGGAAAGCTCGGCGCGCAGCTCGATGGACCGCTGGGCCGCGCGCGCCTGGGGGCCGACGATCGTCTCCTCGATCACGGCGGCCAGGGGGAATCGGCTCTTTTCGATGCGGAACTTGCCTTGCTCCATCGAGGCCCAGTCGACCAAGTCCTCGATGAGCCGCGACACCTGCGAGATCCCGCCGGCGATCGAGTCCACGCGTTTTTGCTGGTCGGCGGCCAGGGTCAGGGAGCCGGTCAATATCTCGAAAGAGAGCTGCACGCTCATGAGCGAGTTGGCCAGGTCGTGCGAGGACATCGACATGAACTTCGACTTCATGTTCGAGAGGTTCAGCAGTTCCTCGTTCGCGCGCTTGAGCTCCTTGATGAGCCGCTGGTTTTCCTGCTGGAGCCGCAGCTTCTCGACGCATTTCGAGATCGTGCGCTTGAGGTATTGGAAATCCACGGGCTTGACGAGGAAATCATAGACCGATTCCTGGATGGCCTTGATGACCGTGTCCAGGGAGGCGTGGGCCGTCATCATCAGGATCTGGGACTCGGTGTTGACCTTGCGGATCTGCTGGATCACCTGGATGCCGGTGGCGTCGGCGAGGTTGTAGTCCATCAGGATGACGTCGTAGAAATCGGTCACGACGGCCTTGAGCGCCTCCTGGCCGGAGCCGGCCTCCGTGATCTGGTACTCCTCCAGCTCCAGGTTGTCCCGGAGGCTCTCGCGCAGGTGCGCGTCATCGTCAACGACCAGGATTTTCGCCTTCACAAAACCTTGGACTCGGCCTGAGGCTGCGCGGCGCCGGCCTCAACCCCGCCGCCCGGCGCCGACAACGGCAGGTAAATTTTGAACGTGGAGCCCTTCCCGATCTCGGTCTCGACATCCACCTTGCCCTGATGCCGGTCCACCACCTTGCGCACGACCGCCAGGCCGAGCCCCGTCCCGCGGGCCTTCGTGGTGAAGAAGGGCGCGAAGATCCGTTCCAGGACGTCCGCGGGGATCCCGGGGCCCGAGTCCTTGACCGAAATGCGGGCCCAGCGGCCCTCCAGCACCTCGGTCATGATCTTGAGCGCGCCGCCCTGCGGCATCACCTCCACGGCGTTGCCGATGAGGTTGCGGACCGCCTGGCGCATCTCGTCGGGATCGATGTGGAGCACCGGATTGCGGGGGTCGAATTCGCGGACCACCTGGATGTGCGACGGGAAGGGATGAATCGCCAGTATCTCCTCCAGGAAGTTGTTGACCGCCAGCACGACGGGCTTTAGGGGGCGCTCGCGCGAGAAGGTCAGTATCTCGTTGATGATCCCGTTCGCCTGCTTGATTTCCGACTCGATGATCGAGATGTGCTTGGTGATCTTGGGGTCGATGCCGGCGGAATCGGCGGCGAGCTTGGTCTTGATGAAGTAGGTCGAGTTGTTGATGACCGCCAGGGGATTGCGTATCTCGTGGCCCACGACCGAGGCCATCTGCCCGATCGCCGCCAACCGCTCCTTCTTGATGAGCTCGTCCTGGGCGGCCTTGAGCTCGCGCGTGCGGGCATCGACGCGCCGCTCCAGGTGCCGGGTGAACTTCTCGAGCTCCTCCTTGGCGTGGATGAGCTCCCCGGTTTTCTCCCGGAGGGATTCCGACATCTGCAGGAAGGTCTGGGCGAGATCCCCGATCTCGTCGTTGGTCGTGGCCATCTCCGGGATATCCTCGAACTGGCCCTGGGACAGCCGGTCGGCCGCCTGGCGCAGGAGGCGGATCGGCTGGGTGATGTGTCCGGCCACCGCCAAGGACAGCAGGATCGTCACCGCGATGACCCACACCAGGACCCACAGCGTCTTCGAGGTCATCTCGGGAACCGCCTCGTAGGCCGATTCGATGGGCTCCTGAACGTAGACGACCCACCCCAAATCCTTCACCCCCGCGAAGGCCCCGAGCAGTTTTTTGCCGTCGGAGAGCCGTATCTCGCCTCCCCCCTTGTCGGAGGTCTGGGTGAGCACGACGTCCGTGATCTCCTTGGCGAGCTTGGCCTCCGGCCTGAAGATGACGTGCGGGTTGGAGTGGGCGACCAGGAAGCCGTCGGAACTGACGACGGCCGCCTCCCGGAGGCGGCCCTCCGGAAATTCCTGGTTGAGCATCGTGGACAGGCCGTTGAGGCTGATCTTGCCGGTCAGCACGCCCAGCGTCTTGGGAGGCCGCGTCCGGGAATCGAGAATCGGCACGGCGAGGGCCAGAGTCGGGTAGAGCCCTTGGAAGCGCTCCAGGGTCCCGACGTATTCGCCCCGCTGCAAAGCCACCTGGAACGACGCCTCGTTGAGGAAGCTGCGCATCGGCGGCGACGGGCCCAGGAAGCGGCCCTTGCGCAGCAGCTCGCGGCCGCCCAGATCGACCCACGACAGCTCCAAGAATGCCGCGTGCGTCTGCATGATCCGGTCGAGGAACTGGGCCTCCCGGGCCAAGGCCGCGCGCAGGTCGTCGCTCTTCTCGCGCGGCGCCGCGATGGATTCGCTCTGGCGCGCCGCGTCGGATAGAATGTTCTTGTACGTGGTGATGTAGTTCCACGTCATGTTGGCGAATCCCACCGCGGCGGATTCCTGGTTATGCAGCGACTGGTTCTTGAGCGCGTCGCGCGATATCGAGATGAGGTTGAACCCGACGACCACGATGGGGGCCAGCGAGATCAGCAGGAACCAGAAAAGGAATTTATAAGCGAGTTTGCCGCGATGGACCGGTGAAGGCATAAATCAAGCGGCGCTACCTCGCCGCGTTGCGCGTCAGAAGCTGGCGGATGCGCACCGACAGCTCCGCGATATCGAAGGGCTTGGTCAGGTATTCGTCGGCCCCCAGCTCGAAGCCCTGCGTTTTCTCCTCGGCCGATAAAAAACGTCCGCTCATCATGATCAGCACCATCTCCCGGGAGGCCTTGCGCAAGGTGGAGCATATCTGGAAGCCGCTCGAATCGGGAAGCTGGATGTCCATGAGGACCACCTCCGGCGTGAGCCTATGGGCCTTGTCGAGACCTTCCCGGGCGGTCCCGGCCTGGTGGCACCGGAAGCCGTCGAGCTCCAGGGATTCCGCCAGGCTTTCCCGAAGGTGGGCGTCGTCGTCGATGATCAAAAGCTTCGAGGCGCTCATTTTGTCTACCTCCGGATGTCTCCTCCCGGCGGGACGAGCTTATAGCCCACGCAGGGGATCGTATGGATGAGGCCGGCCGCCTTCCCCAGCTTCTCGCGCAGCCGGCGCACGTGGACATCGACGGTCCTCGGCGAACCGAAATAGTTGTAGCCCCAGACCCGCTCGATGAGGTACGGACGGCTCAGAACGCGGTTGGGGGAACTCAGGAATACGTAGAGCAAATCGAGTTCCTTGGAGGTGAGCAGCACCTCCTTGCCGCTGATGCGCAGGGTGTAGCTGGTCAAATTGAGCTCGATGGGCCCCATGCGGATGACCTCTTCGGCCGGCTGGGTGCTCGTGCGGCGCAGCACCGCCTTGATGCGGGCGAGGCATTCCGCGATGTCCTGGTTGAGCGTCAGGCATTCGTCCGCCCCCGCCTGGAAGAAGGCAAGGCGCAGCGAGGTCCGGCCGACGGCGGTCGAGACGCTCTCCGCGGCGACGGTCGCCGTCCGGGTCCGTACATAGCCGGTGGAGGATCCGAAGCCGGACACCGGCGCATGGCCCGCCGCCGCGCCGTCCTCCGCGTGCTCCAGGACCGCGATGATCGGGACCTGACGGGTCGTGCTGCGAGAGCGCAGCGCCTTGACGAGCTGCAAACCGTCCGTGTCGGAAAGCTGCGAGGCGACCAAGAGCAGGTCGCAGCCCCTTTGCGACAAAAGCCCCTGGACCTCTTTCGCCTGCCCCACGACGGTCAGGGCGAAATCGTGCCGGGAAATCGCCTCCAGCAGGACGGCCGCGCGATTGGGCTCCCGGGACGCGAAAACCGCGTTCGTCTTCAACGGTCCTATCCTCCCTGAGACGGCGGCTCCCCTTCCTCGAGATCGACCGAAATCCCGCCGAAGATCGCGCCGACCAGGTTATAAGCGAGCGCGATCACGAGAACGACCGCGTCCATCAAGACGGAGTACAAAATCGAGAAGACGACCGCCGCCAACAGCTTGAAGGGAAACGACAAATCGGCGACTTGGACGTTCGGAAACGCCACGAACGTCAACAAACCTCCCAGTATCCCCAGGATCGCCAAGGACAGCGAAATGGCCGGCTTGGTCGCCAGCAGGATGCCGACCGCCGCGACGATCCCTCCCGCCGCGAAAAGAAAGGTCATCTTCGCCAGCACCCCGGCCAGCGCCAACACGACGCCTCCCGCCGCCAGCACCTTGACGAGCGGATGCTCCATCCAGAAGGGGTCGATGCGTCTGATTTGGTAGCTCATGTTCTCTCCTTGGGCCGCTCCTCTATTTAGCAATAAATTCCCCCCAACGCAAGGAGCGCTATACGGGAAACCCGGCCGCCGCCTTTTTGGGCTCGAAGAGGATCATGGTGCGCCGGAGTTCCCCCTCCTCCTCCAGGTGCACGGCGCGGACATGGCAGGGCTGCTGACGAAACACCGTATCGGCCTCCACGACCTGGTTGGGGCGGTCCAGCGCGGTCCCGACCAGCCGAAGAACGTCCTGCTGCTGGCTGTCGAGAACGTCGAGGAGGTGCAGCTTCGCGGCGGCTTCCGGTTTCGTCGCGACGGGGAAGTTGGTGTACAGGACGGTATTGTCCTCGTCGACGACGATCGCGAAATGGTTTTTCGAGACGAGCGCCCGCAGGATGGACTCCCACCACCGCTGCTCGGCCGCGCCGCGCTGCCGCTCCCGGAGCATCGTATTCGCCATCTCGGCCTTGACCTTCTGCAGGAACACC
>JACQPI010000237.1 GCA_016207585.1 Elusimicrobiota bacterium
CAGCTTGACCGTATCCATGGTCGCCATCGCCAGGCCGGCTCCATTGACAAGGCACCCGATGTTTCCATCCAAACCGATGTAGGATATCCCGACCTTTTTCGCCTGGACCTCGAGCGCGGAGGCTTCCAGGTCCGGGCGGGAGGAAAGCTCGGGATGCCGGAAAAGCGCGTTGTCATCGATGATAATCTTGCCGTCCAAAGCCAGCAGCGCCTCGGAGGCCGCCCCCCGTTTTCGAACGGCCCCGCCCGCGCGGGCCAGGACGAGCGGATTCACCTCGACAAGGGATGCATCCAACTCCAAATAAATCCCGGCCAGAGCCCTCGCAACTCGGACAAACTCGGAAAGCTTTTCGGCGCCTAGGCCCAGAGCGAAACAGAGTCGGCGCGCCTGGTAGGGTTCCAATCCGCGAACCGGGTCGATGGGTTCTCGCAGGATCGCGTCCGGGCGCGTTCGAGCCAATTCCTCGATGTCCACCCCTCCTTGCGCGGATGCGATCAACACGGGAACCCCCAGGCCTCGATCCATGGCGATGGAAACGTACATTTCCCGGAGGATGGAAACCGCTCGGTCCACTAGGATCTCGCGGATCACCAAGGCCTGGCCGTGGGTTTGGCGCGTCGCCAGGCGCATTCCGAGCATCGCCCGCGCCTTTTCGCGCGCCTGGGCGGGGCTGAGAACGACCTGGACGCCGCCCGCCTTGCCGCGCCCGCCGGCCAGGACCTGAGCCTTCAACACCCACGGGCCTTTTCCGGCCCGGCGCAAAGCCGCGGCAAGCCCCGCCACCGAACGAACGACTCCTCCCGTCGCGGGAACCGCTATTCCATGGCGGCGGAATAAATCCTTGGCTTCGTATTCAAGCAGCTTGATGGCAAACCTTCTTACCGCCGCGCGGCGGCGACATACGGCCTCGGGCCGGGCCCATCGTAGATCGCGTTCGGTCGAAACAAGCGGTTGTCCTGCCAATATTCCAGGATGTGCGCGGTCCAACCCGCCACGCGCGCGATCGCGAAAATCGGCGTGAACAAGTCCGTCGGGATGCCCAATTGGTGGTACACGATGCCGGAATACAGATCGATGTTAGGGAATATCCCCTGCTGACCCTTGCGCGCCTGCATCACCTGTTCCAGTTTGTCGTTGACCTGGAAGAATCGAGAGAATTTCGTTTTTTCGCTCAGCCGCCGCGCGTATTCCTTGAAAATACGCGCCCGAGGATCGTAATTTTTATAGACCCGGTGACCGAACCCCATTATTTTCTGCTTCTTGGCCAGGGCCTGCTCGACCCAGGTGTCGACGTTCTTGGGATCCTCGATCTCCTGCAACATCTTCAAAACCGCCTCGTTCGCCCCTCCATGCAGGGGCCCCTTCAGCGCGCCGACCCCGCTGGAAACCGCGGAATAGATGTCGGAAAGCGTCGATGCCGTCACGAGCGATCCGAACGTGGAAGCGTTCATCTCATGGTCCGCATGGAGAATGAGCGAGGCATCCATCACCTTGCCGACCATCTCCTCCGGCTCCTTTCCAAACAGCATATAGAGAAAGTTGGCCGCATGCGACAATTTAGGATGAGGGAGGATCGGTTTCTGATTTTGCCGCAGCCGGTGGAAGGTCGCCACGATCGTCGGGAACTGGGCCGTCAACCGGATCGCGCGATGAAGGTTCGCTTCCGGCGATTTTTCTGGGTTCGTGTCGAACGTAGACAACAGGGATACCACGGTGCGCAGGGCATCCATCGGATGGCTTGTGTGAGGCAGCAACTCGATAAATGTGGTCGCCTCCGCCGGCAGAGCCCGGTACTCCCTAAATTGTTTTTGGAGATTTTCCAGCTCGTCGATGCGCGGGAGCCTGGCATACCACAACAAAAAACAGATCTCCTCGAAGCTCGAGTTTTGAACCAGGTCCTCGATCGCGTAGCCCACATAGTACAGCTTGCCGGCCGCTCCGTCGATCTGGCACAACCGGCTGCGCGCCGCGACCACCCCCTCCAGCCCCGGAGAATAATCCCCCGGTTTTTTCGTCACCGACTGAATCAGCGCCTCGGCCCTAGAATTTGCCTCCGCCATAACCCCCCCTTGAACACCCCCATTCTATGTAATTGCGGGGCGCGCGACAATCCACCCGTGCCGCCGATTATTTAGTACCATGAAATTTGCCGATCCGGCCTGTTCTCGGTAAAATGGGGTCGAGGCCATGTCCATAAAAACCGTCGCTCTCAAAGAAAAACTAGGCAACCTCGATCTGCACCCCGCTCCGGTGATAGTCGAGGAATCGACCCCCTACAAAAAGGTGATCGATCGCATGCGCGTAGACGCGATCGGTTGTGCCGTCGTCTGCCGCGACGGCAAGGTAACCGGCATATTCACGGAACGCGACGTCCTCAACAAAACCGCCGTCGAAAATATCCCCGCGAGGACGCCGATCGGCAAGCTCATGACGAGCCCTCCATTGACGACGACGCTAAACGCCTCCCTGGGACAGGCCATCGAGCTGATGCGTTCCCGCGGCGTGCGCAACCTGCCCCTGGTTGATTCCGAAAATCGCCCGGTGGGCTTATTGACCGTCGGACGGATGATCCGCTATCTGGCGGACCATTTCCCGGCCGAGGTCGTGAACCTCCCCCCGGTCCCGGACCAGGTCAGCTCGGAGGCGGAAGGAGCCTAAAGGCATGAACTCATCCCCGGCAAAACCCAAACCAGTCCAAGAAATCGATTCGGTCACCATTCGATTCGCCGGCGACTCCGGCGACGGAATTCAACTGACCGGCGGCCAATTCACCAATACGACCGCATTCGCCGGCAACGACCTCTCCACCCTGCCGGATTTTCCCGCCGAAATCCGCGCGCCGGCCGGGACGCTGCCGGGAGTCAGCGGGTTTCAAATTCAATTCGGCTCCCACGAGGTGCTGACCCCGGGAGATACCCCGGACGTGCTCGTCGTCATGAACCCCGCCGCGCTGAAGGCAAACGTCCGGGAGCTCGCGCCGGGAAACGTCGTCATCCTCAACACGGACGCCTTTACGGCGCAGAACCTGACCAAGGCGGGCTATCCGGCCAATCCCCTGGAAGACGGCAGCCTGTCCTCTTTCCGCGTCATCCCCATTCCCCTCACCGGCCTCACGGATAACGCCCTGCAGGGAATGCAGCTCACCCGCACGCAGGTGGATCGATGCAAGAATTTTTTCGCCCTGGGCATCATGTATTGGCTCTACGAGCGCCCCTTGGAGCCCACCTCGAATTGGATCCGCAAAAAATTCCAGAAAGTTCCTCTCATCGCCGAAGCGAACGCCAAGGCGCTTGCGGCCGGTCACGCCTACGCGGAAACGACGGAAATATTCGAGCATCATTACCGCATCTCCAAGGCGCCCATAGCTCCCGGGCGCTACCGGAACATCACGGGCAACGAGGCGACCGCCCTGGGCCTCGTCACGGCATCGCGCCTGGCCCAGCGGTCGGTATTTTACGGCTCCTACCCCATCACCCCGGCTTCGGACATCCTCCACGAATTGTCGAAGCACAAAGCCTTCGGCGTTCGCACCTTCCAAGCCGAAGACGAGATCGCCGCCGTCGGCGCGGCCATAGGAGCTTCCTTCGGAGGCCTCCTGGCGGTCACCGGCACCAGCGGCCCCGGCATATGCCTCAAAAGCGAGGCGATCAATCTAGCCGTCATGCTGGAGCTTCCGCTCGTGATTCTTAATGTCCAACGCGGCGGCCCCTCGACCGGCCTCCCGACGAAAACGGAACAGGCGGATCTCCTCCAAGTCCTCTTCGGCCGCAACGGAGAATCTCCGGCCGCGATCGTCGCCCCCGCGACTCCCGGGGAGTGTTTCCCATTGGTGATCGAGGCCTGTCGGATCGCAATGCGCTACATGACTCCCGTATTCTTCCTCTCGGACGGCTACCTCGGCAACGGGTCGGAGCCCTGGAAGATTCCGCGGCTCAACGAACTGCCCGATCTTCGGGTCGAACACCCTTCCGATCCTAAAATTTTTCAACCGTACGCGCGCGACCCCAAAACGCTGGCCCGCCCATGGGCCCTTCCGGGAACCCCGGGGCTGGAACACCGCATCGGAGGGCTCGAGAAACAAAGCGGGACGGGGAACGTCAGCTATGATCCCGAAAACCACGACAGGATGGTCCGGCTGCGCGCCGAAAAGATCGACGGCATCGCGCGCGATATCCCACCGACGCCGGTGCTCGGCCCGCGGGAAGGACGCGTTCTGGTCGTCGGCTGGGGCTCCACCTACGGCACGATCACGCAGGCGGTAAAAGAACTTCAAAAAAGCGGCGAACCCGTCGCAGCCGTTCACCTGCGCCACCTCAACCCCCTCCCGCGGGATCTGGGGGCGATCCTTCAAAAATACGACACCGTACTTGTCCCCGAGATAAACATGGGCCAACTGCTCCTCCTGTTGCGGGCCAAGTACATGGTGCCTGCGGTAGGCTTCAATAAGGTGCGCGGGCAACCCCTCAAGGTATCGGAGATTCACGTCAAAATCCAAGAACTTTTGAACCGCCCCCCGAATGAAAGGAGATCCAGCCATGCCTGATATTCCCCAAGCGCCCGCCGACGCCGCCTCGACTCCCGTTAACGCCGCCCTGACGCGCAAGGATTTAGTTTCGGATCAAACCGTCCGCTGGTGCCCCGGCTGCGGGGACTACGCCATCCTGGCCCAGGCTCAAAAAGCAATGCCCGCTTTGGGAGTCCCCCGAGAGAAAATCGTGTTCATATCCGGGATCGGATGCTCCAGCCGTTTCCCGTACTACATGAACACCTACGGCATACACACCATCCATGGCCGCGCCCCGGCCCTCGCCACCGGCCTCAAATGCGCCAGGCCGGATCTGCAGGTATGGGTCGTGACGGGAGACGGAGACGGCCTCTCCATCGGAGGCAACCATCTGCTTCACTGCATCCGCCGAAACGTCGACCTCAAGATACTCCTTTTCAATAACCGGATTTACGGCCTAACCAAAGGCCAGGCCTCGCCCACTTCCGAATTGGGGAAAAGGACGAAATCCTCTCCGCTGGGCACCATCGATCGTCCCGTGGATCCGATCCGCTTCGCCCTGGGCTCCAACGCCACTTTCGTCGCTCGGACCGTTGACACCGACGTGGAGCACCTGGGCCGAATCCTCGAGCGCGCCGCCCGGCACAAGGGGACCGCCTTCGTCGAGATATTCCAGAACTGCATCGTTTTCAACGACGGCGCCTTCAAGGATGTGGAGGAACGCGCGACCCGAGACGATTCGGGGATCAAGCTCGAACACGGCAAACCGCTCATTTTCGGCAAGGGCAAGAACCGCGGCATTCGCATGAACGGCCTCAAGCCGGAGGTCGTGACTTTCGAAGCGGGGAAACCTCCAGCGGACCTTTTTGTCCACGACGAAAAGGCGGGCTCCGAGGTCGCCTATCTCCTCTCCCAGCTCTGCGGACCGGCTTACCCCTGGGCCCTGGGGGTCCTGCGCGCCGTGGAGGAACCCGTCTATGACGAGATGATGGAATCCCAGATACGGTCCGCTTCGGAAGACAGCATATCCAGGGATATCGACAAGCTCCTGGCGGGAGCCGACACGTGGGAAGTCGCCGTCCCATGAAGTGTCCGGACTGCGGGCATGAAAATCTTGCCGGCGAAGAGGCCTGCGAAGCCTGCCATACGCCGCTGGCGTCGCTCTCGATTCCCAATGCTTCCCGCGGCAAGGACCAGCGCCGAATTTTGGAAGGCACCGTCGAGGACCTGCATTCGCACGACGCGCTCATGCTGGATCCAGACCGCTCAGTAGCCGACGCAGTCCGGTTGATGCGGGGAAACAAGATGGGATGCGTCTTGGTCGCTTCTCATGGCGACCTGTGCGGAATATTCACGGAGCGCGACCTGCTTTCCCAGGTGGCGGGCTTGGAGAAACCGGAAAAGACGCGGCTGGCGGAGGTGATGCGGGCAAACCCCCAGTGCCTCAAGGAAGACGACGCCGTCGCCTTGGCCTTCCATGCCATGGCGGTCAACGGACATCGCCACGTTCCGATACGAAGGCGGGACGGGACGCTCGGCGTCATATCATCCCGAGACCTATTGGACTATCTTTGCCGCTGACTCCTTGCCTTTCAAAGAGAACTGCATCGTGGTCCCGCCGCACTGGATGATATCCCCGTCTTTAAGCGGCGTCTGGCCGGCCACGTTGACCCCGTTGATCTGCGGGTAGTTGGGTTGGATCGGCACCAGAACGTAGCCGTCGGCCCGTCGATGGATCGAGGCGGCCACCTCGGGAGCCGACCGAAAGAGTCCCGTCCCCTGGATGGGAATCTGAACTCGGTCCGATTTTCCGATGTATGTGGAGAGCCCCGTCAGGACATACTCCGACTGCCCGATCCCGCCCTTGAGAACGCGGATGATCCCCTGCTGCGTGGGTTCGCTCACGGCCGCGCTCGCGACCGCCGCATGCGCCATTTCGTCCCGTGCCCGCGAGGACAACAGGACCGTGGCTTCCTGGCCTCCGGCGCGGCCTTCATCCGAGGAAACCGCGGGCAAGTCCTCCTGGAATACGAGCGCATGCTTGGTCGCGAGACCGACCACGTCGTTATGATGCAGGCCGGCCTTCATGATCCTTTTGTCGTTGAGATACGTCCCGTTCGTCGACCCCAAGTCTTCCACGTAGAATGTATCCCCCTGGAGGGATATTTTGCAATGATTGCCGGAAACCGCGGGATTATCGATCACGATATCGTTGTCCGACTTGCGCCCCACGGTCAGAATCTGCTTATCCACGGCGTACTCCTTGATCACGGCCGCATTAAATTTAAGCAGAAGCCTTGGCATCGCTCCCCCTAGGAGCACTAAGATTCAACCGAAAAAAACCTGCTGAACCACCCCTGGAGGCCTCTTTTCGAAGCGACCGGCCTCCCTGCGATCACGGTGACATTGTCCGCGCCGCCGGCCTCCCGCGCCATGTCGACCAACCGGTCGCAAGCCGCGGGAAGCTCGGGGGTCTCGCTCAGCGCCCGCGCGATCCGCTCGTCGGCGACCATTTTCGTCAAGCCATCGGTGCACAACAGCAGCACGTCTTGCGCAAGCAGCGGGTGTTCCTGGATATCGACCACGACCCGGGATTCGGTGCCCAAGGCGCGGATCAACACGTTCTGCAATTCGGAGCGCTGCGCCTCCTCCGGGTTTAAAAGTCCACGGCGAAGCTGTTCCATGACGAGCGAATGATCTTCCGTCAGAAGCTGCAACTCCCCTTTGCGAAAAACGTAGAGTCGGCTGTCCCCGACGTGGGCGACCGCCACGGTCCCGCCGTGCACCAAGGCCGCCACGATCGTCGTCCCCATGCCTCGGTTCTGCGCCGAGGATTGGGCTTTCTCAAAAATAACGGTGTTCGCCATCTGGACGATATATTCCATTTGGCGAACTCTAAAGGAACCGGCCCCGGCCGATGAGCCCGGGGCGCCCGTGACGGCTCCGCCCAAAACCTTGCGACCGAAATCCAAAATCGTCTCGGTCGCGAGACGGCTCGCGATCTCGCCCGAGTTATGTCCACCCATCCCGTCCGCGACAACCAACAGGCCTAACTCGGAATCGATCGCGAAACTGTCCTCATTGTTCTCGCGAACGCAACCCGCGTCGGTCCGGCCCACCGCCGAGACCAGCGCCCTACTCATGAAAACCTCCCGGCGTCGCCCCTATCACGATAGCGCCTCGGGGTTTTCCAGGCGGGCCGTCTTATCGGCCTCCACCGCGCTCTCCGGCGCCCCGGAAGGCTGCAGCCCCGGCGGCTGCGCCGGAGATTCCAGACCGGCCGCTTCTAAATCAAGGTTTGCCAGGGTCGCCTCAAGAGCCGCCGCGTCGACCGGCATGGCCGCGAACGCCTCCTCAACAGGCGGGGCCGGAGCGGCCGGAGGCTCCTGTGCCGTCGTCTCGACCGAGGCCTCGGTCGCGGCCTCCTCCGCGGGCGGTTGGGCCGACCGGAATGTCGCCGCCACCACTTCCTCGGCCGTCCTGGGTGGCTCGGGAGCAAGGCTCCCATCGGCCGCGACTTCTCCACGCGAGGCCTTCATGCAGACCCGCAGGTCGGCCGCCATTTCCGAACCGCGCTGGTAGCGCGTCTCCGGGGCCTTCTGCAGCGCCCGATGAATCGTCGCCGCGGCGCAGGCGGGAAGCTGCGGGTTGATCTGGAGAGGATCGGGCTCCGGGTCGTTGGCGATTTGAAACAAGAGCGTCCCGATTCCGTCACCGCCCTTGAACGGTTTTTCTCCCGTTAAAAATTCAAACAAGGCGACGCCCAAGCTGAAGAGATCCGAGCGGCCGTCCACTTTCCGTCCGGCCACCTGTTCCGGACTCATATAGGAGGGCGTCCCCATGACGGTTCCGGTCGCCGTCTTCGAGGAGGCTGTGATCCGCGCGATGCCGAAATCCGTCACGCGGATCGTCCCATCCTTCAAGAGCATGATGTTCGCCGGTTTGACGTCCCGATGGACGATCCCCTGAGCATGGGCGTAATCCAACGCCTCCGCCACCTCGGCTACGTACTCCATCGCCGTCTCCGCCGGCAGGAGCCGTTCCTTGCCGGTGTGCCGCGCGAGGTCCGTGCCGTCCAGAAACTCCATGGCGATATAACACACGTCGTTCTCTTCGCCCGCGTCGAAAATCCTGACGATGTTGGGATGATTCAGAGTGCCCGCCGATTCCGCCTCGCGAAAAAAGCGCTCTTTCGTATCCCGAAGCGCCGCGGGATCCGTTCCCTCCTCCAGCATCATCGTCTTGATCGCCACGAGCCGATTGATCTTCGGGTCGCGGCCCAAATAGACCACGCCCATCGCGCCGCGACCCAGCTCCTTTTCGATCTCGTAACGGCCCAAGGTCGGTCTGGAGGCGCCCTCGGAGATAAGGACCGTCCCCTCCTTCGCCGTGGCGCCGATACCGCCGAATACCGCTCCCTCCGCGGCCGCCCGGAGAACCTTCATCTTCTCCTGAATATCCTTGAATTTCGGATCTTGGGCGGCGACATGCTCGTAAACCGCCACCGCTTTGTTGTATTGGCGCTTGCGCTCGAAGTCGAGCGCTAGATTATACAGCAGTCCCTTGACTTGATCATCAACGGGGCACAGCCGGAATTTATCGAATGCCAGATCGAGCATCCCCTGCCCCTGGAACGATAATCCCAACATCTTGTTCGTCTCGATCGCGGAGGCTTCCACGAGTTCTTTTCCCCGCTCCGTAATGAGGAACCGTTTCGTCATGACGACGATATAGCCGGCAATCAGCAGAAGTCCGGGATAGACGATCTTGAGCCATTGCCCCTGCGCGAACAAATAGGTTCCCGACGCCACGATGGCGATCAGAAGGATCGACGACAAGAGAGCTCCCGCCATGGCGCGCAGCCGCGGCAACAAGAACATGATGAATAGGCCCACGAAAGCGATGGCGCCGAGCTCCGAGCGCACCGCCCATTCCGGGCGGATGATAAATTGCCGATGGAGCATGTTTTCGATGATGCTGGCGACAACCTCCACTCCGGAGATGCTGTGCGCGACAGGAGTCACATACAGGGTCGAGATGCCGGCTGCCGCCGGCCCCAACACGACGATCTTGTCCCGGAAAACGTCCATCGATACCTTCCCCTGCAATATTTCGTGGAAGGAGTAATATCGGAAGCTCTGGAGGGGCCCGGGGAACGTAATGAGCATGGATTGGTCGCGATCAAGCGGGATGCTGGTATTGCCCAAATGAATCGCCCGGCCGGGCCTCACCCGGACATCCTTGGGCTGGATGCCAAGATACCGAATCACCAATTCCAGGGCGTAGGATGGATAGAATACCCCCCCATACCGTATCGCAGGGTATTCCCGTCGGAGCACTCCGTCGAAATCGGGGAATATATTGACGTGGCCGACGGCGCCTTGGACCGCATCCGAAAAGGCCCTCTGCGGCGGCGTGACCTTGGTCCCCTCCAATAACCGCGCTTGCTCCGAAACGCTCTCGGCACCCACCTCCGCCGTCAACGCCGCGCTCGAAAGAGACGCCGCCGCGAGGTCCGCCGCGCTTCCCCGGATGCCGCTCGTCTCGAAAAACAGGGGCAACACGACAGTGCCCGCCGCCTGAAGAGAGTTTCGAAGAGTCTCATCGGAATCGAGCCGCGCGGTGGCGGAATCGAACTCGATGCCGAATGAGACCCCGCGCCGCTCCACGATCCGTCGCGACTCAAGCATGGCCTCGTAGCGGCTCTTGAGCGCGCCGATTTCCTCCAACCCCTGGTTGCGCTCGGGCTCGGAAAGCAGCACGTTGAGTCCGATAACCCGCGGTTTGGCCTCGGCGAGGAGGTCGACCATCTCCGCGAGGCGGCTCCTCGGCCATGGCCATCGTCCCAACCGGGCGATCGAGTCGTCGTCGATCGCGACCAGGACGATCTCCCGGCTCCCCGCGTCGATGGATTGGCGCAATCCCGAGCGCGCGTCATAGGCCTTCATTTCCAGGCTTTCCAGAAAACTCGCCTGGAATAAATACCCCCCCGATATAAAAAGGGTAAGGCACGCTCCTATGAGAGCGTCCAATAGCAGGGTTCGATTTTTCACGTTGACTTCGGCTTTTTTAGTCTAACCGATGTTTCCAAACCTGTCAATGCCGCGGTGTTGTGATTTTGATTACG
>JACQPI010000240.1 GCA_016207585.1 Elusimicrobiota bacterium
AGAGCAATCTAGGCGACTGCGGACCTTTTTCTTTCAGTTGGACCGCCAGATAGGTTGCCGACAGAGCCCCCACGACCGTCCCCAAAAACCAGAACCAGGTTTTCGCGAAGATTCCAGCGCACTTATACTCGAACCCCAACAGGACAACCGTCCCTAGTCCATAGCGACTCAGGATGCCTGCCGTTCCCCGGGAGTACGGCAACATCCCGAATAAAGCAAAGAGAATCGCAAAGAAAACTAAAAGCAAAAACACCACCTTCCAAGATCGCCGCAGAGATGCCATGAAAGGCCGGATCTCGGCATGATGTTCGGAACAGAACCCGCCGACCGCAGAAGCCGCCACGATAGGAGAGGCAAAAAGTCCCGTAAGGATCAGGCCAACCCAAATATCCAGCGCAACGCTATGCACCAGAGCGAGCGGATGGCTCAAGTGTTCCAGAGTGCCTAGAATATTGTAGCGGCGGTGGGCCCACGTAGGGCCATGGTAAAAGTAAAACCAGAGCACGTAGAGGCCCGCGATGACAACAGCCGGCGCCAATAGGCGCAGAGCCCGACGGAGGTTCAAGCGTCGTTCGATGCCTAGATATAGGACCATCCCGAAAGGCAGTCCCAATCCGAGTTGGCGCACCAGAAAAGCGATCCCCGCGACCGCCGAGGCCCAAAGAAGAAGGTCTTCCCTGTCGCGTCGCAGCGCTTCTTGGAAGAAAACAAGGCTTAAGAGAACCCAAAAAATAAACGGGACATCCGTCATAAACGTAAAACTCAAAAGCAAATAGATTGGATTGGCCCACAGGACCAAGGCCGCCAGAGCGCTGCGGTCGGGCGGCACGTCCAATCCCCGAAGAAGACGATACAACAGAAGAAGAGCTCCCAAGCTCAACGTCAGCGTGGAAATCCTAAGCGCGGCGAAGGAGAGGCCCCAAGGAACGCAAAAAAGCCCGCCAAAAAGAATGTGCCCGACTAGGCTGGGGGAAGCAAAATCCGATATACGCATTGTTCCATTTTGAAGCCAATGTTGGACCGAAAGGGTATAAGCCCAGTCGTCATCCAAAGGGTAGTCCCGAAGCGGATTTAATAAAAGAACGCTGGCCGTGAAAATGAGAAGCACCCAATGTAGAGGCGGACATCGCCGGCGGATGATGCCAAGGATCTCCTGAAGACGCATGATTAAAGGATCGTAAAGGCCTAATTTTTCGAAGCGATTTTTTTCAACCAGAGGCGCAGGCTTTTCTCCTCGGGAAGGCCGGGCTGCAGGCGGATGTAGCGCTCCACCTCCTCCCGGAGCCGAACAGCCGGCACGTATCCCTCCATGACAAGCAGCTGCGCCGCGCGCAAATCGTCCGGCCGAAATATCCGGAATTCCCTCTCCCGTACCCACCTCTGCGGAAAGCGCTTGCGCCGCACGAATATCTGCCCTTGAGGACCCCAATAAATCAGCGCCCACTCCACCTGCGGCAAGAAGTCCAGATAATACGGTCGCAACAGCTTTACTTTCCCGCCTCCCTTTGGGTAGACGGGCATCGTGAAAAATTGATTCGTCCTGGAAGCGAGCACTACGTCGATCCCGTAGCCATCAAGAAATTTTTTATGATTCTCCGGATTTCGAGTCGCCTTCTCCACGACCCGCAGGAAAGGATGGAAAATATAGCGCCCATCCTGGAAAACCCGGTACGATGGTGAAAGTTGATAACCGAGGTAACCTCCCCAGGCCCAGGGATTGTAAATTTTGCGACCTCCCAGTACCGCCCGCTCCGACTGCAAGTACTGGGCGATATGCTCCGGGACGAATTGAGGGATAAACGCCCGGCGCCTCCCCAGTTCCGGAGCGAGTTTTAAACAAAAAAAACCCAGCAAGGCTCCCCAGCATGCCGTGAGCAGGACGGGTTTTATTCCTTCCCGCCGCCCCCACCGCAGACGAGCCGAATGAAACGCGCTCACGGGGATGGCGACCAACACGAAATAGGGCAACGTCCTGACGTAAGTGGAAGCCGAAAGGGCGAGCACGGGAAGGAGGATCATATGTTCCAAGGGCGCGCCGTGATTTTGCAGGAATGAACCCAAAAGAGCCAGGAAACTGGCCAACAAAACCCCCCAGAAAGCCCATTGCCACGGGTTAAAGATAGAAGCTTCCATCCATTCGTTAATATACTCATGCAGAGGCTCCAGATCCCGCATGTGCGTCAAAAGCACCCGATGCATCCCGATCCCGTATGGATTGAGGAGCGTCGCGCCCGCGCAGAGAACAAGCAATCTCACGAGGGTCCAAGAGCGGTGCCGCCAAATTTCCAACAGCGCATACACCCCGAGCAGGGAAAACCCGTAGACGTACCCCGGGTGGAGATTCGTCCATGCGGCGGCGCCCAGCGCAATCCAGGAAATCTCCTTCCAATTCAGCCGGTCCGGATCCGCCGCCTCCCGCCGTAGACGCCTTTTTTCAAGAAGGAACCACTCCAGGCTGAATAGAAAAATGGAGAAATTCTCCGGTCGAAGGTCCTGCGCCGGGACCAGGGCCACCGCCCAGGCCAGCAGCGCGACCGCCGAACCGCCGCTCCCGATGCGATAGAGCCTCAAGGTTCTCCACAACCCCCACGCCCCCCCGCAAAACAAAGACGCTTTGAGCACGACCAGCCCCCACATGCCCGAGCTCTTCAAAACCGCGTACCATATCAGTTGGGAGAGCCATTCAAAATCGGTCCAGGGCTTGCCTTCCAGAGTCCAAGAGAGCCAGTCGGTTTGGGGAAGTTTTCTAAATGATACGATGAAGCGCGCCGCGCTCAAATGCCAGAAAAGGTCCGGGTTTGAAATCGGTAAAAGGAAAATGGCGGCGACCACGCCCCAACACAGGACGGCGAGCAGCCTCTCGGGCCGCGCAAACTTTCTTCCGGGTTCGCCGAATAGGCGCATTTCCGACGTCCAGATTAGCAAAATTCAGCCCCGAACTGCGGTTAATTTGCTAAAATGTGCGTCTACATCGTTCGTGGGCCGTCAAGAGCCAAGTGCCGCGGACGCCCGGGAGGCTGCATGCCGACATTCATGCGCACTTTGTTCCTGAATCCCCCTTCGTATGCCGGCTTCGACGGCGGCGCGGGCGCGCGTTACCAGGCGACCCGGGAGATCCGCTCCTTCTGGTATCCGACGTGGCTGGCCCAGCCCGCCGCCCTCAATCCCAATAGCAAGCTCATCGACGCGCCCGCCGACGGCCTCTCGCTGGCCCAAGTCCTTCAAATGGCCCGTGGTTTCGACCTCTGCATCCTGCACACGAGCACCCCATCTTTCGACAACGACGTCCGGGTCGCCGAGCGCCTGAGACAGGAATACCCCAAGATGCTCATCGGCTTCGCGGGCGCGCACGTGGCGGTCCTGCCCGAGGAATCGCTCAGCGCCTCGAAAGCGATCGATTTCGTGGCGCGGGAGGAGTTCGACTACACCCTGCGCGAGGTCGCCGAGGGGCGGCCGTGGGCCGAGATCGATGGAATCAGCTACCGCCTCAACGGTTCCATCGTCCATAACCGGGATCGGGCCTTGATCGAGAACATGGACGCCCTGCCTTCCGTCGTAGACGTCTATAAGCGCGATCTGACCATCGACGCGTATTACATCGGCTACCTGAAACACCCTTACGTTTCCCTGTATACGGGGCGCGGCTGCCCGGCGCGCTGCACCTTCTGCCTCTGGCCGCAGACGGTCGGAGGCCACGTCTACCGCACGCGAAGCCCGCAGAGCGTCGTCTCGGAAATGGCCAAGGCCAAGGCCGGCTTTCCCCAGGTGAAGGAGTTTTTCTTCGATGACGACACCTTCACCGCGGATTTGCCCCGCGCCGCCGAAATCGCGCGCGGCCTGGGCAAGCTCGGCATCACGTGGTCCTGCAACGCCCGCGCCAACGTGCCGTACGAGTACCTGGAACTCTTCAAGGAAAACGGCCTGCGCCTGCTCCTGGTCGGCTACGAATCCGGCAACCAACAGATTCTCAACAACATCAAGAAAGGCATCCGGCTCGATATCGCCCGGGAATTCACCCGCAATTGCCGCAAGCTGGGAATCGTGATCCACGGCACGTTTATTTTGGGACTGCCGGGAGAAACGCGGGAAACGATGGAGCAGACGATCCGGTTCGCCTGCGATCTCGACGTCGACACGATCCAGGTCTCCTTGGCGGCGGCCTATCCGGGAACCGAATTATACCGCCAGGCGTCGCATAGCGGCTGGTTCAAAAAGGACGAGCTGGTCCGCAACGACGGGACCCAAGCCGCGACGATCGAATATCCCGGCCTCACCGCCGGAGAGATCAACGACGCGGTCGCGCGCATGTACGCCCGCTTTTACTTCCGCCCGGCCCCGATAAGCCGCATCGTATGGGCGATGGCGAAGGACTCGCGGGAGCGCAAACGCAGGCTTCGGGAAGGGTCCGAGTTCCTCAGCTACCTTTGGAACCGGAAGAAAGGCGCATCGAACGGTCGCACGCCCTCGACGACCGCCGCAGCCGGCGTCCGGCGTGAAGAGGAAGTCTTGGCCGGGCGATGATCGACACGCTTTCGAGCTTCGCGCTCTCTCTCGCTTACTTTTCAGGCGCCTTTACGATCCTCTTCGGCGCGCTGAGCGTATGGGGCGCGCGGCGCTTCAGGTTCCGACGCTTCGCCGCCCATCCGGCTCCCCCCCCCGTCACGATCCTCAAGCCCATCAAGGGGACGGACCCGGACATGTACCGGAATCTTTCGAGCTTCCTGAGCCAGGACTACGCGCACTTCCAGGTTCTTTTCTGCATCCAGAACCCCGAAGATCCGGCCCTGCCGGTCCTTAAGCGGCTCCGAGAGGATTTCCCGCAGGTGGACATGGACATCATCGTCTCCAAAAGCAGGATCGGCTACAATCCGAAGGTCAATAACCTCGCAAACGCCTACCCCTTCGCCAAGCATGAGATACTCCTCATCTCGGATTCGGATGTCCGCGTCGAGACGGATTTCCTCCGCCGCGTCGCGGCGCCTTTTGCCGACGCCCGGGTAGGCCTCGTCACCTGTTTTTATCGCATCTCCCACGCTTCGGGCCTGGCCAATATCCTGGAGGGGCTTTCGGTGAACGCCCAGTTCCTTCCGCAGGGCCTCGCCGCGGCGTTTCTAATGAGGCTGCGCTTCGCGATGGGAGCGGTCATCGCGGTGCGCCGGCGCGCCTTCGACGCTTGCGGCGGGTTCCAGACCCTGGGGCAGCACTTGGCCGACGATTTCATCCTGGGGCAATCCGTGGTCAACGCGGGGTACCGGCTCGAGTTTTCCGACGCCCTGGTGGACTGCGTCCCCGGCTCGTCGAACCTCGCCGAGCACCTGACCCATCTGACCCGTTGGACCCGGACCATCCGGGTCTGCCGGCCGTGGGGCTACGCCGGCCTGCTGTTGACCCAGGGCTTCAGCCTCCTGACCGCCGCGCTCCTGCTCTTCGGCCCGGATGTCGCGACGGTAGCCGCCTGGCTCGCAGTGGGGCTCTGGCGCGTCCTGACGCTCGCCTGGATCCACTTGGCGTATCTCTCGAACCCCGGCATCCTCACCCAGCTTCCGTTCGTTCCGCTCGCCGACTGGCTTCAGACCGGCGCCTGGCTGCTTGGTTTTCGATCCCGCTCAGTCCTGTGGCGCGGGGAACGCTACCAGATATTGCTGGGAGGACGGCTCGTCCCTCGGGACAAAAGGGCGTCGGCCTCGACCGTCGCGGTCACCCCGTAGAGAACGCCCATAGAAGAGCTGCGGCAAGACACCGACGGCTACCTGGCCCGCTACGACCGCGTCCTCTCCATTGCTCTCTCGCGTCGCCTCGTTAGAACCCGGGTCACTCCAAACCACATCACCACGGCGGGCCTTATCCTGGGGATGGCTGGAGCGCTTCTCCTGTCTTGCGCGGACTATCCCCGCCAGGTGCTCGGCGCCGTTCTCCTATGGACCTGCTGCATCCTCGACGGTTGCGATGGGGAAGTCGCGCGCCTTAAGCGCCTCGCCTCGCCCTGGGGAGGCCGCTATGACGTGATCGCGGACAACATCGTCCACGCGGCCGTTTTCACGGCGATCGCGGTTCAGGTCCGCAGAACCGGGGCGGGACTGGGCTGGATAACGCCGTCCGTCCTGATGCTCACGGGGGTGCCGGCGAGCATGTACTCCGCGTGGCGGCTCATCTTGAGCAAACCGGAAGCGTCGCGTCCGCCCTCCACCCGCGCCTTCGAACGCATCGCAAGCCGGGACTTCATCTATATCGTCCTGGTGTTGACTCTGATCCAACGCCTGGAATGGTTCGTCTGGGGCGCCGCGGTCGGTTCGCACATTTTCTGGATCGCCCTCTGGTGGACGGCGCGGCGGGGAAGAGGCCTCGCGTGAAGTGGGTCCAGAGGATATTGATCGCGGTCGCCGCGCTTTCGTTCTTCGTCCTTCTGCGCAAAATCCGATTCGAACAGATATGGAGCCACCTCTCCCAAGTGGGCTGGGGCATGGCGCTCATCCTGGCCCAGGAAATCGTGGCCCATTGCGCCAATACCCTCGGCTGGCGCTATGCGTTCACTCCCTCCCAGGCCGGGAGGCAACCGCTGGGAGGCCTCTTGCGCCTGCGCATCGCGGGAGACGGCATCAACTACCTGACTCCCAGCGGGACGATCGCCGGCGAATTTCTCCGGGCCCAGTGGCTCCCCCACCACCACAGCACCGAGGAGCGCTACAGTTCCGTCGCGGTCGCCAAGTTCTCCCAGGCGCTCGGCCAGGCGCTGTTCATACTGCTCGGCCTGGCCCTGGTCGTAGGCCCCCTGCCGCTCTCCCAGGAGGGGAAACCCCTTTTCCGTTACGCGCCGTGGGTTCTCATGGCCGTCCTATCCGCCGTCGCGGCGGGAGCGCTTTGGGCAAGACGGCGCGGGCGGCGCCCGCCGGCTCGAGCGACCCGCCGGCCGCAAGCCCAAAAGCCCGTTTCCCCGTGGTCAAGCCTCGGAGCGGTTCCTCAACAGTGCCTGAACTTCCTCTACGCTCACCCCGCGCGCTTCCTGCTCTCGACGTTCTGTTTCATGTTCGGCTTCGCGTGGGGCACCTTCGAGGCCTATTGGATATGCCGTTTCCTGGGAGCGCCGGTCTCGCCCACGACCGCGATGGCGATCGAGGTCCTGTCGCAGCTCTTCGACATGATGTTCTTCATGGTCCCGGCCAAGATCGGCACGCAGGAGACCGGGAAGACCGTCGTCTTCGCGGCCCTAGGGCTCAAGCCCAGCGTCGGCTTCGCTTTCGGCATCGTGCGCCACATCCGGGAGCTATCCTGGGCCGGCTTGGGGCTGATGCTCTGCTCCCTGCGTTATAAAAGTCCCGGGAGGGCCGATCCCCTCCAGCACGATCCCGAGAGCCTCCGCCAAGTCGCGCACGCGCGGACTTGTGAGCGCCAATAGGTCCCGGTAGTTTTGGTGGGAGGGGGGCGGCGCCTCGCCGGCGCCGCTGGCAAGCTCCGCGCTTGGATGAAAATAAATCTCGCTAGCCCCGGGCGGTAACCGGCGCAGGCACTCCAGGAAATATCCCTCCTGCATGCGTCCCGACTGGAAAAGCCCGAAGACGCGCCCGGGGGCGGGCGCCCCCAGGCAGCCGTGGGCCCTCAAAAGGTAGCGCCTCATCAGCTCGATCGAGCCCCCTTCGAGCACTTGCCGCCACAGAGGCGCGGCGGGCCAGCCGGGAGCGCGCGCGTGCGCCGACTCTCGCCGCAGCGGCCGCCATTTCTCCCGAAGGGAGTAATTCAGGCTCACGCCCATCTCCCCCCCCGAAAGACGCAACCGTTGGAACCCGTACTCCCCGGCAAGCCGCAGAAGCAACGGATAGACGACGGGATGGGCGTGGACGTTGAGGTGTCCGTCCACATGGGAAGGCGCGAGTCCGAACCCAAGGAATTTCTCGAACTGGGCCCTGAGCTCCCGCTCCAAGCGCATCCGCGCGTCCGGGTCGAAAAAATAGCGCAAACCGCACAGAACCGCGTTGGGCGGAAAGTCGCCCCGGTCATCCACCCAGTCCCCCAACACGGCGGGCCCCAAGACGGAGCGCCCCCGGCACAAGACGATATGGAGGCCGACCCGGAGGCCCGGAGCCTCCCGGCTCACGCGCCGCACCGCCTCGGCGGCCGACTCCTCGGCCACCATGAGGCTCGCGAAACGCAGCACCCCCTCGCGCCACGCCCGGACGACCGCCTCGTTGACTTCGGGAGAGACCCCGAGATCGTCCGCGGTCACGATCAGGCGCCTAGGAGAGATGGATATCACCTGGACCCGCGAGCAAGGTATTCCTTACGGCGCCACCGCCGGCATCAGCATCGTCACGGCGGTGCTGACGGTGCTCACGCCCACGACGTAGCCGACCTCGATCCTGTTGCGGATAGTGCGCTCGAAATACCCGCGCGCCCCGGCCGGAGTCGTGTAGCGGGAAATTTTGTAGGCCAAGCGGATGGGCGTGGAGCCCCCGGACCAGGTCGTCGCGCAAGACGAGGGGCTTCCGGACGGCGGATGGACAGCGGGCCCGTTTTGGAAGGTGTACCACAGCTCCCCCGAGGAGTTGACGCAGTATTGGTAGCACCGGATCGGCACGGAGCCCCGCGGATCGATCCTGGCGCCCAGGGTATCATCCCAGTTGGTGCAGCCGAGCAGCCGGTCGCAGGCGCCGCCGGCGCCGATGCAGCCGCTAGCAGGCTCGTAGAGAACCGTCGTCTCGTGGAGATCCCTGGAGATCGACTTCATGCTCATGGCGGCCTCCGCCAAGAACCGGTCCCTGGCATGCCCTTGCTCCATGAATCGATAGGTCGAGGAGAATAGGGAGGCCAGCCCCAACAGGACCAAGGCCCCGAGCAGCACGACCAGCAGGAGTTCAGCGACGGTAAAGCCCGGGCTGGAGCGCCTCATGGCTCCTGCCAGGTGACCGTCACGTTGACTTGCGGGCGCTGCGGGAGGATCGGGTTTCCTGTCGGATTCGTCTCATCTTCGACGGTGTACTTGAGCGTCATATCGTATGCGCTCCCGCTGCGAAGATTGCTTGGGAGGAACTCCGCGCCGCGGACGAAATGGTCGCAGTTGGTGTCCAGGGCGTAGCAATAAGACGGGGAGGTGCAGCCCAACTGGGACAGGCAGCCCGGGCCACAATACGTTCCCTCCGTTGGAGCGGCCGGGTTCGCCCCCGGAAAGCACCAGTTTCCTCCCGGACCCTGGGCAGGATCGCCGATGTCGGCCGTGACGTAGTCCTTGAGCGTTTCGAGAACCTTTTGGGCCGCCTGGTTGGCGACGAACTGCCGCTCGGCGCGGCCCCCGCCGCGCTGGAGGGTCAGGGTGACGCTGAAAACAGCCGTCACGACGATCGCCGTGAGGAGGGTCCCGATAACGACCTCGACCAACGTAAAACCAGCGCACGCGCGAGCGCGCTTTCTCGGGTGTTCGCGCGCACGCGCCCCGCTATTGACGCGGCTGGGGGACATCGGTTCCATAAGCCGTGACCCGCCCATTGACATCGACGGCGTATCCCCAACCATTGTACGG
>JACQPI010000241.1 GCA_016207585.1 Elusimicrobiota bacterium
ATCATGTCCCGGTGAGTGATGTGATTGATCTCATGGGACAGGACGCCCTCGAGGACGTTGACGCCCAACGCCCAGAACGTCTTGTCGCGGTCGGGCGCCGCATACGCCGCGTCGAGCGCCTCCCGGACCTGTTGTGGCGTCGCGCCCTCCGGAATTCCTGGGATCACCTCCGCGATCGCCTTGCGATACAAAGCAAAGCGCTTGGCAGCTCCCTGATACTCCTGCCATAGCCGCGTCAACTCGACCCCCTCCCGACCGGCCGACTTCGACTGTTCGACAATAGCACCTAACTCCTGGGCGGCTTTTACATCCACATCGGTCGCGGCTAGCAAGGCGCTCAACGATATCCACAGGTTTTCCGGCACGAAGATCATCTCCTCGAAAACTTCCGTGATCCCGATGAGCGGCCGGAAGAAACCCTTGCCCCGCGGCGCTGCCCCGGTCGCGAAGGCGTTGGGGACCGGCATCACCTTTTTCAGGATTCGGATGATTTTGGCCTTCGAGAGCGGCTTCTTGCCGGGATTCTGCTCCTGATGCTTCTTTAAAAGGCGGTCGACCACCTGATGCACCGCGGCCGCTCGGGCATCCGTGGTCGGCTCAAGGACCTGTCCTTGGAAGATTTTCTGTATGAGCCACGGCCCCGCCAACACCGACAGCAGCACCGGCAAAAGGCCGGATAGAAACTGTTTGGGGAAGCTGCCAGCCCATCCCGGGATGATCGAGGCGGCCAGCGCGGCATAGCCCACGAAGCCTAGAAAGTACAACCCCGTCTTGAGCCATAAATGAGCGCGCTTGCCCTTGGCCGGCTTCTTCTCTACGGGAGTGAACTGATAATCGCCGATGGATGACGGCGTTCCCTTGCCCTTCTTAAAAATGCGGGTGAGCAGATAGCGCGTCCACATCTCGGCGCGCTCCGGCGCGAAGGCAAGGACGAGGAATGCGACCGGCGCCGCGAAGCCGGTGTAGGCGGCCCAGCCCAGGGCTCCAAAAAAGGCGATATCGAAGACCTTCTTGGTGCCCGAGAAGGACCAAAGCATCAAGGCATAGTTGACCCAGAAAGGAGAGAAACCGCTCAGAGAGGCGAAGGTCGCCCCTATCATGACCCAGGTGTAGGCCAAAAACCGCCGCGACTCGAGCCACCGCTTCGAGAATGCCTGGCCCTTCTCGGCCGAGTCTATGATCTCGCCCAAGAAGATCGCGATGTTCATCATTGCCGCGACCGCCATGATGCCGACTAACGGACCAAGGCTGATCGGATGCGCCGCGGAAGCGAAAGCGACCGCCGCCACGACGCTCACCTGGAACGCCCCATAAATGGCGCCCAAATTCAGAACTCCGCCCACGCCCTTGTTGAGAAATCCGCTTTTGCCCAGCCACAGAGATGCGCCGGAAAGAATCGGCACCAACCACGCAAACAACGGCAGCCCCGCGAAAGCCGCTAAACCGGTCCCCTTCAAAAATATCAATGCGGCCGTGCCGAGATAGGCTCCCATGAATCCGCTCAAGAGCCGCTTGACCCCGTTAAGCCGGGGGCTATCCCTTAAGGAAAGGCGATGGCGCGCCCAGACCGCGGCCCCGAGGACGGGAAGGCCCGAGACGGTTCCCCAGAGGGCGGCAGCCTGCACGAAGCCGAAAATAGACGGAACCCACAAAGTGGAAAAGTGCTGCAAGGCGTAAACCACCGCGCCGCCCACCGCCATCCAAGGAAGGCTCTTAAGAAAATCCTTGGCTCTCGACGGCTTGGTTTGCGTCGGGCCGGAGACGGATTGCCGGCTCGCCGAAGGAGAGGGGATTGAGACCTCGCCGCTGCCGCCGTTGGAAATCCCAAACCGCAAAAGCCCCGCTCGATCACTCCCGGTCAAACCTTCCGAAAACAACACGCTCTCCGGCCCGGCCGAAACGACGCCGGTCGCGGCGATGCGGCGCTCACCGGAAATCGGGTCCATGATGCGCGCACCCGTCTCGCTCGCCGCGCCGAAGGTCATTCGCGAGATTTCGCGAGGGCTGCTGAGAACCCCGGAGGGCATGGTCCAGCGCCGCGCGGCCTGGGAAATCGCGGAGACGATTCCGGCCGAAGCCCTCAACGCGGCGACAGGCTTCGCCGAAGGCAGCCGCGACGGAAGAACGCGAAACGCGGCACGGTCCAAATCGAGCGCGCCGGATATCCATCCCCGGCCGCCGGCAGGCTCGGCGATTTGCGGCCCGCGCAGAAGGCCCAAGCCCCGGACCGGAAGCTGGGTGGCGCCGAAGTCGCGCCCCAGCGCGTTCTCGAGAGCAGAATTGCGTACTGCGCCACCAACGACGAGATGAGCGGAGCCGGCCGCCGACGGGCTCGAGAGTTGAGCCGCCGCCTGGTAGAAGGGAAGTCCCGGCGCGGTGATCAAAAGCGCCGAAGAAATGACAATGGAAACGGCTTGGACGAACGATCTTTTCTCAACTGATTTCATGAGGCCTCCTTGAGGCGACAATTTCACGGCATGCTAAAAGACGACACTGGATAGAAGAATAGAATAGCTGCATAACAGGCGTATCATACCGCTCGCCTCATGGTATTAAAATGGGTCTTTGGGGAAAAAATGCGGGGAAAATGGGCCTAGTTTGTTGACCGGGGAGCGAGCCGCCCTTGCCGGTCCTCGGCCCCGACGCGCCGGGTCAGAACGGCCTGATGACGCTGCCGGGCCAGAGCCGCCGGGCTACGGAAGCGATGGGCCCGGTCCACCGGGAGGCCTGCTCCGATCGCGGCGCCGATATCCCGTATTGCTTGCGGGCGCGGCCGATGAGCGCGGCCGCCTGCACTTTCACTTTTTCCGGAGACCGAAGCGCGTCCCGAATCGCCTGTACGCCCTCCTCGGCGCTCCGGCCGGAGAACCGCTGTAGCCACAAACCATATCCATCGGGCAATCCGCCGAACCGGGCGAGCATCGTCTTGCCCAACTCCTCGATCCACGCCGCCAGGAGTTCCGGAGCCTCCGACTGCACGAGGGGCGCCCCGGCGGGCGCGGTCGGCGACGAGCGCCCCGGCGGCGGCTCCTCACCCCTCGGCGCGACGACGATGTAATTTTTCAGGGCTAGTTCCGTCAAGGCGCGGCTCAAGGGGCCGTCGGGTCCCTCCGCGCTTTGAAGACGCGCCTCGATGATCGCCGGGCGCCGCAAGGGATCGGGGTGCGCGTTCCGGATATATTCGATGCCGGTGACGACGTCCGCGGTCGTTCCTCCGTTCACGCCGAGCACCTGAACGCGGTTAACGGAGGCTCCCGTGCTCTGAGCACCGGAGCTTGGTCCCTCCGACATAGGCTCATCACCGTCCTCTGTGCCATCGCCAAGAACGAACACGACGGCGCCGGGCGGGGTATATGCGCCCGGCCGGCGCGAAGCCGCGGGATAGACCGGCAGGGACCGGTGCACCTCGAAACCCATGGACTCGAGCTTCGCCAAGAGGGCGCGCACCCGGTGATCGGGAACGCCGATCCGAAGCATCCGGGACGCCGGCAAAACCGCCTGCAGCTCGACCTCGTGGTATCTCATCAATCCCGGATCGACGCCCAGCGTCTTCCACACCTCTTGAGTCTCCGACGTCCGGCGAGCCGGATCGGCCGGGCTCGCCTTCTCCGGACCGGGAATTCTGAAATCCTTGAAACCCAACGCAGCCGCGCGCTTGACGGGCACTTTCACGAGCAGATGGATCGGCCCCATGTTCGGGTCGATTCCGGGAATTCCGACGCCCTGCGGATTGACCGACATCTCGGGAAGCTCGATGGGCACGTTGATGATCTGGGCCAATGTCCGAACCATCGCCCCCAGCGGGTCGTCCGATGCGGCGGCGTCTTTATTCTCATCGATAAACTTTCGGATGTTGCCGCGGACCGCCTCGTCCTGCCGCATCCACGCGATCAGCTTGGGGTTCCTACGCATCTGTTGAAACACCTGGACCGCGGTCGAGATGAAGGCCATGTCGCGCTCGCTGGAGGCCTGCAGGAGGCTCGAGACCACATCGACGGCCCCTTGAGAAACTACGGTGAGCGCGGTCGGGTTGTCGCGCGCGACGTTGCGGACCGCGGCGGCCGCCATGTGCCGGACGACGGGTTCAGGATCGCGCCGGATGCCGTCCGCCAACGCCGCCGCCGCCTCGGGGGTCGCCCGGCGGCCCAGCTGCCCCAAAAGCCATGCGGCCGTAAAACGCTCCTCAAAGACCCCGCTGCGGGAACCCTCGACCAAAACGCCGATCCCGGAAGCATCTCCGTGCTGTGCCAACGCATGGGCCGCGAACATACGCGCGTCCATCGTGCGTTTGGGATTCGCAACCGCCTCTCGGAGTTCGGCATCCGCGGCGCGGACCGAATCCAGGGCGGAGCGCTGCGCGCCGTCCAACATGGAATTCAAGGCCAATTGCGTGGAAACTTTCGCCAGCGCCAGTGCGGCGACCTGGCGGACCCGACCGTCGCCGTCTTCCAACGCATATTTCGCCAGGGCCAGCGCCGCCTCGGGCGCGCGGAAATTATAGAGGGCAAAGGCCGCGTACATCCGGACCAACCAGACCGGATGATCGAGCAGCTCCAGCATCCGGGGAAGTATATTTCGCGTAGGATCCCGCAGGACCTCCTGGAGCCGCTGGGCCGCGGCCGCCTTCGCCTGCGTCTTATTGAGACCGCTTTCCTCCGCCGCGCGGCCCGCCTCCTGAGTTTGGTCGTGGACCTGCTTCTGGAGGTCCCACACTTCCTTGAGCCCCTCGAGATATTCGTGGGTGGGGGTAAGAGGAGCGTCTTCCTTCAGTCCGGCCCGGCGCAACAGCCGCTCAAGACGCGTGCCTTGATGGAATGTGTCGTTCGCCAAGAGAACCGTCGCGGCCGCGTCGATGAACCCGGCCCCTTGGAAAACGACCGGGACTTTCAAATCCTCAGCCGAGCGCATCATGATCATCATGATCGAGAAAACGGCGTTCGCCAGATAGAACTTCTGGGCCGCGGTTCCATGGGCCCGCGCGGCCTCCCGAGCGGCCGGGGTCTCTAGTTTCAAGGCCTTGTCCGCGGCGCTTTTCGCATGAGCGGCGACTGCCGCGGCATGCGGCGCCGCCTGGGAAGTCCCGGACGCCCTCGTTTCGAGCTGGCTCGGGCTGTCCGAAACGGACGGCGGAGCGTCCTTGGATTTCGTCGACTCGACGCCCCGTACGAAAGGATCCTTGTGGCGGCCGTCCACGTCCCCGCCCACCAGCACCCCTTTTGGACCGAACTCCATCCACTCGAGGTAGGAGTTCTTGTATCGAGCGAATCCGACGCTGGAGAAAAACGACGGCTTTTTCTCCTTCGTGACGCTCCCGACGTTGAGCACATAACGGCCCACCCCGGGCTGGCTGAGGGTCCAATCGAAGAGTCCCGAGTTTCCGGCCGCCGCCGCGATGAAGATGCCGTACTCCTGCGCCAGCCAGGAATACCACTCGGCAAGCTCCGCGTCGACCGCTCCCATCAGCCCCAGGCTTAGGTTGATCTGGTTCGCTCCCCACTCCTTCGCGTCCAAGGCGCCTTCCATCAAGACGCCGTCCACGGCGCCCTCGCCGTTGCCGGGAAACACGTTTTCGACGCGCACATGAGCGGCGGGCGCGCCCCCCTTATGCTGGGGGCCGTTGGCGGCAATGATGCCCGTCACGTGCGTCCCGTGTCCCTGTGGATCACTAAAGAGGGAAGGCGTCATAGTCGCGAATAAGGATCGTCTTTGACTGCGCGGATCACCGGACCCGGAGCGGGCGATGTCCGCGTAGGAGACCCGCCCCAGGAAGTACGGATGAGACGCATACACGCCCGTGTCCTCGACCGCCAGCCGGAATCCCTCGCCCGTCGAGCCGCCGCTCAAAACGGACGGGAAGTGATGTAGAGGGATGCTTTGGCGCAGGCTCGTTTGGAAACCGCCGACCGTGCGGTGGACGCGGATGCCACTGCGCTCGGCGTATTTCTGGACTGCAGTGACTTGGTTCCTCGGAACCGAGACGAAAAGATGGTTTCTCCCGCCGTCTTTTCCGAAAACTCCGTAGACCCTGGCTCCGATTTCCACCAGCAGATCGATCTGCTCCTTGGAATACCCCGCGCGCAAAAACGCCGCATATTGCGCCGAGGACCGGCGCCTGCGTATGAGCTCGATCTCCGCGCCGGAATAGCCGTGTTTTTCAAGAAGGGCCCTCGTCTCATCGGAAAACTCATAGTTTCCGAGGACGTCTCTCAGAGAAGACTCGATTACGGTCCCTTCCTGCGCCTTGAACCACAGAAAGACGTTGGACTCTTTGCGGGCGGCCAAGACATAACCTCCCTCCGGCAAGTCGACGCGCTGCACCGAGAAACGACCCCCGTCCTCGCTTCTCCAATAAAGGAGGAGTTTGCGGACCGTCTCCAGCCCCGGGTCCTGTTCCCGCCACGGGAAGAAGACGGTCCCGCCGTCATCGAGGCTCTGGTACGCCGCGGCGATCGTGTCCGTGAGCCGGATGTTGCGCAGGAAGGTCTGCGAGGCGTTGAACCACATGTCCGAAAGCGCGCGTTCGATTTTCCGGTAGGCGACCTCCCCCGGCCCAATCCCTCGGCGCCGCAGCCGTTGGGCCTCCCTCACAAGAAGCTCCAGCTCCTTATCGAAAGCCGACGCCTCGCGCCCATCCGCCCGCGCGACGCGCCGCCCTTGAGAAACCTGATACAGGGGATCGAGCTTGCTCAACCCCAGGTTAAGGCGCTTGCCCTCCAAGCCGCCGGGCTCCGGAATCTGGAGGCCGTCGGATGGAATGACGATCACCCGGTAGCGATTCCTATGTTCGGCCGATACGGCGGCCCTGGAGCCCGACTCGCCGTCCGGGCCTCTTCCGGACGTCAAATACTCCACGAGGTTGGAAGGGGTCGCTTTCGAATGTTCGAGAACGGCATGCCCCCGAGACAGCTTCGCGTAGACGGCGGGATCGTACCAATCCGCGAAACCAGGATCGTCCACGGGGCGCACCAAGAGCGCCTGGAAATTGGAGGAAGCCGGCAAATACCAGCCCGTCTCCTGAATCGCGCGCTCCAAGACGGATATGCGTATGTCCTTGAGCCAGCCGGACCACAACTCATGGAAGCGGGAGGAAATTTCGGACGTAAAGGCCCAGAGGATCCTGGCGGCCGAGCGCATCCACCGAGGGCGGGAGTCGCTGGTATCCCAATCGGGATCGGGGCGCGGATGAAAATAGTGACGCACCTCGTGTTTAAGTATCCAGCCGAGATACCAGTCGGGAAGAAGGACGATCTCCGGCCTCAAAAAAATATTCCCGAACGACACGCCGAAGGAAAACGTCGCGCGCACATAGCGGCTCAAAGCCACGGCGGCGTCTCTCAAGAATCTTGCCCATGCCGGCGCCAAAACTTTCCACCGCCGCGGACTCCAGGAAAAGTCGGGACGCGCCAGCGCCGGCGCGAGCACGCGCAGCGGCTTGACGGCTCCGGCGCCTGGGACGTGCCCGATCAGCGCCGAGACGACGCTGACGTGCAGGCCCATGCGATAGAGCTTGGAGGTGAGCGCGCGGTAAAATTGCTCATCCGACACGACGCGCGAGGTGAGGACCGTGCGGGCCCAATACACGAACTCCACGGCGGTATAGGCCAAAAGGGGCAAACTGACGACCTCGGCGGTCATAAACAGAAGCCCAATAAGCGGCGAGAGCGTCTCGGGCATCGAACTCATCGCGGAAAACCAGGGGTAGATCCACGGCAGCAGCGCCGCCGCGGTCCACGGAACGGGGAACAGGACGGAACGATGCCGCTCTTGCGCCCGGTACTGCGGCCGAGGCACGACTCCTGCTTGCGGCGCCTGGTAGCCGGATTTAAGCGCGACGGAGGCCTGGCGAAGCTCAACGGGCCGCGCCGTCCCGAGCTTCGCCGGCGCGTCATGGCCGGACATCAAGCCCGCGCCCGCCGCAGGATTGCCGCCGACGCGGGCCGAGAATTCCCGCTCTCCCGCGCCGCGGATCGCGTCCGCCGGCGATTTCGAGGGAAGGCCCCGGACCGCGGAAGGACCCGCCAAGTGCTCCAACATCCGCGCGAAAACGCGGCGAACTCCGGCCGATTGGAGGCGCGAGAACGGGACCGCGGGCAGAGGATGCGCTTTTTCGCTTCCGGCCGCGATATTAGGCGCAAGAAAACTGGCCCCTTCCAGAAATTTCCGCAGCGGGGAATTCCGCGGCCAGGGCTTCAATAAACGGGAGGCGCCTAAAGGCGGCTGCGGAAGGACGGAAAGAACCGAGAGACCGCCCGGCTTACCGGGAAGCGCGGACGCCGGACCCGGAAGAGCCGGGCCTCCGAGCCCGGCCGACGCTTGGGTGATTCGAGGAATTTCAGGGGTGCTGGATCCGGTTTTCCCGAATCCTTGAGCGGCGAGCCGGTAGCACTCGAGCCCCGGAGAAGTCCATAGAAGGGCCGCGCATATTCCGACCGCCGCCGGCCGATTCCATACGCACTTGGAGCGAAGCATCGTAGTCGATCCTTAGGGCCTCAATACACCAGTTCAGCCTCCGTCGGATCCCCACCCGGACCCAATCGTCCCATCCCGATAGAATCGTCGCCTTCCAAAACGTTAGGATACGCTCGCAGCGTGCGCCCGCGCGAGGGACGCGCGGCCCTGCGCCGAGGCGCCGCGGGAAGAGGTCGCGCCGGAGCGTCCCGCAAGTCATACACGATCCGCCGCTGCCTCCTAAGCGACTGCGCGTCCACATGCCGAGAGTTTCCCCCTATGTGCCCGATGTGAAACGGCGCCGCGATCCCCATGGAGACGATAAAAGTTTTTCCGGCCGAGGCGCCGATCGCCTTGAGCTCGCCGTTCAAGAAGTAGCTCAGCCGCGATCGGTCCAGCTGGGCCCCGAAGATCACCCGTCCCTGGTGCTCCTCGGGGCGGTCGCTCGCCTCGGCGACGGGATTATGGATGAGGGGGGTGTTGAAATCCGACTCCAGATGCCCCCGGACCGAGCCGCTCATCCGGTTGTATCCGATGCCGAAAAACGGCGTCCAAACGCCGAAGTTCTGGCTGACGATCGCGTTGAGCCCGATGCTCGCGACGCTCCAGGCGAGCTGCCCGCGGTTGCGGCTATCCACGAAAACCCCGGGCGTCAATTCGAGGTCCTTGTAATCGTTGTAGAAGTTGAAGCGCCCGAAAACGTAATTGAAATTGCCGGCGATGCTGACCAGGGGCCGCCCCCCGCCCCACAAATGCTTGCGCAGCCCGAATCCCAGCGAGTTGCTCTGGCCGTCGGATCGTGTCTGGGGCGTCAGGCGGTACCCTTGAGGCACCGTCATGTTCGCGCCGCGCCAGGAAAAATCCCATCGGTTCGGCAGGCCCATGCGCATGTGCAGGGTAAGGTTCGGGAAGGTCACATGGTCGGGAAGCGCGCGCGCCGGGTCCAATTTCGCCAAGGCCGGGACGACGATGGTCGGGAACTTGCCCTTGTCGAGGGGAAGATACCCAACGCCCAGGCTCACGTCGGGCTGGATCCGGCCGGGCGCGATTTCGTCGGGAGGGTCGAACGTGGAACCGGCGTTGAACGCGAGCCCCTGGACGGTCTCATTGGTCAGCCACTCCATGATGGACTGGAAATCGGAGGCGATGCTGGGATTGGCCCACGAGGAGGAGGGAAGGAGCGAGAGCCACGCAACCACGACGATTGTTTTCATCGCCATCTCTGCGCCGCGGCCACTGCGGTTCAATGCTTGGAAGTCTTCAAGTCTCTACGGTCGGTTCTCCAAAGGTACACCTGCGCGCCTTGTTCGTAACGGAGCCGGGTCGTCGGCCTGGACGGCCTGTGCCCTTCGGTATGGGCCCGGACTGAGAACTGCCCGTAGCGGTTGCTGTAGATGCGGATCGCCATGTGTATATGTACCTCGGTGCGAATGTGCCAGCTTGCTCGCTTTTATTGTAGCGCGGGATGTTCGCCGGATGCATGGGCCCAGCGACCCTTTTCCAAACGCCAAAGGACCTATCCCGAAATGTGTCTTAGGACCTAGGGCTCTGACCGGCCCAGCTATGGGCCGGTCAGAGCCCTACTGTCCGTACGACAGGCGGGTGGCCAGGAAAGCGGGCAGGCCGGCTTCCTGCATCTTGGCCTGGACCTTGGGGATATCGTAGGCGACGCGAGCCAACTCATAGTCGCGCGTCTCATCATCGAAAACGGCGCAGGAAGCCCTTGGATCCTGGTCTCTCGGCTGCCCGACGGA
>JACQPI010000242.1 GCA_016207585.1 Elusimicrobiota bacterium
GAGTTCACCGCGGCGGGGCTCACGATTTTAGAGCGGCAACTGCTGACTCTCTATCGCGCGGGAATCCGCGTCGTGCATGTAGACGCCGCGTTCGCGCCCGAAGCGGTCGCGCGCGCGCGCACGGAGAAGATGCCGGGCGACCTGCAGATCCGATGGAAGTCCTCGCCCGCCCAGCCAGCGCGAACCCGCGCGCCGCATCTTGTCGTTTCGGGCAACCACCTCATCCGACCCAAGGTCGTAGGCGCCCTGGTGGACGGCACGCGACTTCATCCGCAGACGCTTGCCTATACCGACGAAGCTCGGCGCGAGGTGATGAGGCTCGTCATCGATTCCCAAGAAGCCCTAACCGGGGCGCCCCCCCCGCCACGCCGGCTCACGGACGAACACTGCCTGTTCCTCCCGCCGTCGCGACATCCACGTGAGGCGCTGACCTGGCTTCTGCGAGACGCCGGCAAGAGCGGCGATGGGTGGATGGCTAAATATTTCGACCGGAACATCTCGCTGCGGATCACCCGCCGGCTCTTGCAAACGCCCCTCAAACCCAATCATATGACCCTCGTCAGCACCGGCATCGGGCTGCTGGGCGCGCTCCAGTTTTTAGGAACCACCCATGCCAGCGAAGTCCTGGGAGCCAGTCTCGTGTGGCTTCACACGGTCCTGGACGGCTGCGACGGGGAGATGGCCCGCCTCACATTCCAGGAAAGCCGCTGGGGACGGTTTCTGGACTTTTGGGGAGATAATGTCGTCCACGTCGCGTTGTTCGCCTGCCTCTCCTTGGATTTTTCCCATGAGGCGCCCCTGGCCGTCTGGGCGGGAGCGCTGGCGTGCGCCGGAACCGTCGCCTCGGCGGGGTACGCCTACTGGCTGTCGAGCTCCCGCGCCGACGCGCGCGGGGAGACCGCGGCCTTCGATCCGACGGAAATCGTCCCCGATAAGAATGGAAAAATCGGGTGGCTGGGGCGGTTGGAAATCCTACTGGCTCGTCGGGATTTCATATATCTCCTGGTTCTGGCGACGGCGATCGACCTCCCCCTGTGGTTTCTCTACGCGGCCGGCGTGGGCGCCCCGGTCTATTTTTTTCTCCTTCTCCTCCTTCACCGGACAACCGCCCTCGGCGAGCCCGCGGCCGGACAACCCTCCTCCCGCGCCCAAGAAAGCCGACCGGTCACCTCCTCCCGCCCGATCTCGATCCGGGCTAAGGCTCCGTAAAGACCGCGCCGTTCGGGACCTTTAGACCCAGGTAGTTTTTGAACGGTTCTGGTATAATTCGCCAATGGCTGGACGACGTCTGATTCCGACGGCGACAACTCTGTTTTTCCTGCCCGCGGCGGCGTTCTCGCGAGCGCAAGACTTCCCCTGGAACGGCTCGTTTGAGCCGGGAACCCTGGAACAGCTCGTGGAAGGGTTCGAGGCCCCGCCGACGTGCGCGGCCGCGATTCCGATCGCGCCGGAACCGAAAACCCCGGGAGGCGTCTTCGAGCCCGAGCCAACGCAGGACATCGGCGCCTTCTCCATGACCGCCGACGAGGTCGCTTCCATCCGGGAAAGCCTTCCGTTGCCCGAGAGCCCCACGGCACGCCGCATGCTGGAACTTATGCGCCGAACGTACGTTTCCCAACCGCGATCCCTCGCGCCGCCCCCCGCGAACCCAGAACGCCTCAGAATCGTCACCTGGAACATCGACTTGCCACAAAACGATCTGGACGTCGATTCGATCATCGGCGTGATGAAGGGAAGGGAGGACAGCCTCTCCAAGCTCAATTCGCATATCCGCCGGGAGCTGTCCGAAGTCTCCAAGACCGACGTGTACATGCTTCAGGACATTTCTCTCCACATGGCCATACGGCTCGCCGCCTCTTTGGGCTATCATCTCGCCTGGGCGCCCGAGTTCATCGAGGTGGGCGCCAACGTCCGCGGGAAGGACCCGACCCGAGGGGAGCATTTGACGGGTAACGCCACCCTGAGCCGTCACCCCATCGAAAAGGTTTGGTTCCTGCGTTTTGCTCACCAGAACGGCTGGTATGAAGAAGAAAGACGCAAACTGCCGTTGATCGAACGCTCCAAGAACGGCGTGGGACGGAGAGCTTTCAGCGCCATCATAGACGAAGCCGAGGTGCGCCCCCCGCCGCCGTACGGCGGAAGAGTAGCGTTGATCGCGCGGATTCGCTGCCCCTATCGCGGTGCTGTCTCGGAGGGTTCCACAATGCTCCTGATCAACATCCACCTCGAGAACAAGGGAGAATCCCCATTGAGGCGCAGGCAGATGGGAGAATTAATCCCCTTTATCCAGCAATCGCGCGAACCCGTCGTCTTCGGCGGAGACCTCAACACGACGGACTCCGACGGACGAATCCAATCGACCAAGCGCTTCCTCAAGGGGCAGGTGAATACCCCGGGCAAGGTGATTTTCAAGGGGTTCGGGGTCGGCGCCCGATTCGTCCCCTACGCAGGCTGGGCCAAAACGGGTTTTGATTTGTTCCGATGGGTTAAATCTAAGGAGGACCCCACATCCAAATGGAACGGGGAACATCGGCTTTTTCGAGATGTGGAGAGCGCGCTCGGCGTGAAGCCCGCCAATCCGCGCGACAAGATCGGCTACAAGCGGACCTGGTCGACCTGGCGCCCCCGGCAGGTCGCGGCGGGGACGCTGGACTGGATCACCTTGTACGACCCCCAACATGGCCTTTCTGTTTCGGAAAGCCGCGTCTATGAACGCCTGATCCATTCCAGCGCCGACAGCGCCTCGGACCGCATCAGCGATCATTTTCCGTTGCGCATCGATATTCCCCTTAACCCACCGCAGAGTACATTTCGAAGGTAACACTCGCGCGCGCGTTCGGGAAAGTTCATTTGTCCCTGACGAAGGTGATTTGATATAATAACATCTGTCGTGTACTTGCCTTTTCTCCTTGCCTTGCTTTCCACTATGATGGGAGGATCCAGCGGCGCTTTGGGTCAAACGAATGCCGTTTCGGCGCCTGCGTCCGGGGTCGAAGCGGCTTCCGCGGCCACAAAAAACGAATCCGCCGGACGCATTCTTGTCCAAATCCGTATTTTAGGGCTTCGCCGCATCAGCGAGGATTCCGTGAGATCGAGACTGAAGGCCCGCGAATGGGCTCCCTATTCGGCGCAGGACAAGGCGCTCGATGTCGCCGCCCTGCTGGCCTCGGGCGATTTTTCATCCGTCAAGGCCACGGAAATCGCGCTGTCGAGCGCCTCCGCGCGCCTCGACATAGAGTTGATCGAGGCTTCCGAACAGATCGTCTCATCGACCGCCACAGCCGAACTGGAGCTTTTGGCCCCAGTCGCCGCGGAGACCGCGGACGCCTCCACCTCGACGCTCGTGGAACCGCCTCCCCTCATACAGCCTCCGCGCTGGGCCACGGAGACCTCCGAACCGGCTCTCCACGGAAAAGCCGCCCCGGCGGGAGGCCTCCCCCCTCCCTGGGCGATCGGGGACATCGCGATCGAGGGAAATCGGCACGTCAAGTATAACGTCGTCCGGGCGCAGTTGAAGGCGCGCAAAGGAGATCTTTACGACCGCGCGGATTTGGACCGGGACATCAAGGCCCTCTACGACCTCGGCAATTTCGACCGCGTCGTCGCCGACATATCGGCGTTGGCCGACAAGCCGATCCCATCGCACCTGCGCGAGCTTGCGGGTTCCACCATCGCGGTGCGGCTCTCGTTTACCGTGCAGGAAAAGCCTCTGGTGCACAAGATCCGCTTCCGCGGGAACAAGAAACTTTCATCGGGCAAGCTTTCCGACGCCATAGGCCTCAAGGAAAAGGACCCCCTGGACCCGTTGAAGCTCCGCGAAGATTCCAGCAAGCTCCTGGCCCTCTATCACGAGAAAGGCTACTTGGGCGCCGAGGTGGAGCCGCAGGTGTCCGTCGACACTCCCGCCGCCAGGGCCGAGGTTTCGTTCAACGTGCAGGAGGGCCCCAGGACCTTGATCGCCGCGGTCGTTCTCGACGGCCTCCACGCCTTCTCGGCCCGGAAAGTTCTCAAAAAGATGGAAAACCGCCGGAAGAAGGTTCTTCAAGAATCGAAACTGGAAAGCGACCTCAAGAAGATCGAGTCGCTTTACAAGAACAACGGGTATCTCGACTTCAAGATTTCTTCCCATGCCGTTTCCTTCAGCGAAGACCGCACCAAGGCGACGATCACCCTTCGGCTCGACGAGGGGCACCCCTACCGCTACGGCGTAACGACCTTCAGCGGCTACTCCGTCTACGCCTCGTCGCAGTTGGCCAAGACGCTCGAGTACCGGCGCGGCAAGATATTCAACCAGGAGAAATTCGAAACGACGATCCACAACATCCAGGATCTCTATGCCGACAAGGGGTATCTGCGCGCCCGCGTAACGCCGGACAAGACCTACAATGAAACGACGCAGCAGATGGACGTCCACTTCCGCATCGGCGAGGGCCAGGTCATCTACGTCGACCATGTGGACGTAGAGGGCAACCGCGCCACCAAGACCTACGTGCTCAAGCGCGAGATCGTCCTGAAGCCCGGGCAGCCGTTTTCCTCCTCCAGGGCGCGAAAAAGCCGGGAACGCATGATGAACCTCAATTTCCTCGATGACGTCGAACTCGACCTGCAGAGCACGTCGGACCCCGACAAGGTCGATTTGACCTTCGAGGTCACCGAAGGCAAGCCGGGCATGCTGACCGCCGGCGCCGGCTTTTCCTCCCTCGACGGGCTGATCGGAACCCTGTCCCTGCAGCACCTCAACTTATTCGGCCGAGCCCAGCGCGCCTCCGTCCAGTGGTCCTTCGGCGCCCGGGTCCAAGACTATTCCCTCTCCTGGACCACGCCGTGGGTCAGGAACAAGCCGATCAGCTTCGGGCTCGACTTGTTCAACACGCGCCGCCTCCAGCCGTTCGGGGGCTCCCTCTCGGCTTATGTCAACCGCCGCCAGGGCGGCTCGGTCCGGGTCGGCCCGCGCTTCGCCGACGACAAGTACCGTCTCGACTTCCGCTACACCTTCATGGAGATCGGCATCACCAACGTCCAGAACCAGTTTATGGGCATTCTCTCCCAAGGGACCAGCATGAGTTCCTCGATCGGGATCGAATTCGCCCGGGACACGAGAGACAACATGTGGGACCCCGCCGACGGGACCCTGAACTCTCTGGGCATGGAGATGTCTGGAGGGCCCGTCTTGGGCGACATCCACTATTGGAGTCCCCGGGTGCATAATGCGGCTCACTTCACCCTCGCGCGCGTCGACGATTGGCCGCTCGTCCTCTCTTTTTCCAACCGCCTCTCCTACGTCACCCCGTTCGGGAATACCAAGGAAGTCCCCATCTTCGCGCGTTTCTTCCTGGGCGGCCAGGACACGCTGCGCGGCTATTCCCCGTCGGGACAGGTCGGCCCCCCGAACGGAGGCCGCGTTTTCGACGTATTCAACCTCGAGATGGGCTTCCCGTTGGCCCGGGAACGGAAGAGGACGATCGTGAAATTCGTCACTTTTTTCGATGCGGGGACCGCATGGCAAAGCACGAACTCCATGCGATTGCGCGTGGGCCCCGGGGAACAAGACATCAAAACGGACGTCGGCTTCGGGATCCGGTTCGTCACCCCGGCGTTCCCGATCCGCCTCGACTACGGTTATGGGCTGAATCATCGGCCCGGAGAAAAAAAGTATGAAATCAACTTCGGCATCGGCAGCCTCTTCTAGGCGCCTGCGGCTGCCGGCCTGGATACTGCTGGCTTGCGGCGCCGCAAGCGGCGCCTGGGGCGTGGAGGTCTCCCTTGAGGAAAACCGGGCCCAGCGCGGCAGCATCGGCTACGTGGACATGCAGGCGGTATTTCGCGCCTATCCCGAGACCCAAAAGGCGAAAGAAAATTTCGAGCAGGTGGTGCGTCAGGCGGAAGAGCAGGTCCATCTGCGCAAATCGGAGCTGACCTCGTTGCGGGCCGACATCTCACAGCTTCGGATCCAGCGGGAACTGCTGGCGAGATCCCCCATTCAACCCGCCCCGGCCGAACCGGATCCGCCCCTGCTCCCCGAGGAGACGGCGCCTCCCGTCCAAGTTTCCACCTCCGTCCAGATATCTTCCCCCACGGCAGCGGACGGCGCTCCGGCCGCGGTCGATTCCACCACGACCTCGGTATCCACCTCCACCGCGGCGGTCGCGAGCGCGGAAGGCGCGCCTCAAAGGGCGCCGGCCGCCCTCATTGCGGCCCACCTGCCCGGGCTCGCTCCGGAATCCTCAAAGTCTCGGAAGAAACGCTCGCCGGCGGCCGCGCCCGGCCCGAACCCGGCCCTGATCGAGGCGGATCAAAGGATCGCCGAGAAAATAAAACTGCTTCAAGATAAGGAGTTCGAATTCAAGGCCTATCAGTCGCAGGTCGAGAAAAACCTCATCGAGTTGGAGAATCGCAGAACCGAGATCCTCCTTGGAAAAATATATGAAGTGGTGCAAACGGTGGCGCGGGAGGAAGGCGTCGGCGTCGTGGTCGACAAAAGTCAAATTCTTTTCGGACATAAGGCGGTGGATTTGACCGCCAAGGTCGTCGAGAAGCTGAGGAAACCATGACCAAGCACGGGTACCCGCCGAAGGCGGGTGTGCGCGGAAATGGTTGGAGCTCGGCAGAGCGGAAACCATGAAGATTGATCTTTCGGAACTGGCCCGGTTGACGGGCGGGGACCTCGAAGGTTCCGGCGACGCCGCCATCGAAGGGGCTGCCGGTCTGTCGGATGCGACGCCTCGGGACGTCTCGTTTCTGGGGAACCCGAAGTATGCCTCCCAGGTGAAGGCGAGCCGCGCATGCTGCGTCTTTCTGCCTCGCTCCGCGCGAACCGCCGCGGCGCGAAACCAGGAAGGGCCCGCGAACCGCATCTACGTGGACGACCCTCAATGGGCCTTCGCGCAGGTCCTCGCTTTGCTGGAAAAGGAGATGAAAAAAACGGGCCCGGCGGTGGTGGACACGAAGTCCTCCGTCCACTACGAGGCCAAGCTGGGATCCCAAGTCGGCGTGGGTCCCTACAGCGTCATTGAGCGCAAGGCGGAGATCGGCGCCGGGACTCAAATCGGAGCGCAGTGTTACATCGGCGCCGACGCGCGCGTCGGCGCCGGCTGCCTCATCTATCCGCAGGTCGTGATCCGCGAGAACTGCGTGGTGGGAGACCGCGCGATCGTCCATTCCGGAACCGTGATCGGTTCCGACGGCTTCGGCTTCTCCACGGACAAGGCGACGGGCCTGCACCGCAAGATCCCGCAGATCGGCAACGTGGTCGTGGAGGACGACGTCGAGATCGGCTCGAACGTCTCGATCGACCGCGGGACGGTCGGCTCCACCCGCATCGGGACTGGAACCAAGATCGACAACCTGGTCCAGATCGCGCATAACGTCACGATCGGCAAAAATTGCTTCGTCGTCTCCCAGACCGGCATCGCCGGCTCGACCCGGGTGGGGAACCACGTCATCCTGGCGGGCCAGGCCGGCGTCATAGGACACCTGACGATCGGCGACGGGGCGATCATCACCGCCCAGAGCGGCATCATGAGCGACGTGGAGCCCAAGGCGATCCTGTTCGGGTCCCCCGCGCGCCCCCACCGCGAGGCGATGAAACTGCAGGCTCTGATGGGCAAGCTGCCGGAGATTTATGAGGCCATCCGCGAAATCAAGAGCAAGCTGGGTCTCGGCCGCGGGCCCCGATCCAGAGAGCAAAGGGAGCATGAAGATGCCAAGCAATAAGCTCGAGTCTCAAACGACCCTCCGTAAAAACGTCACGCTGAGGGGAATCGGGCTGCATACGGGGAATCCTTCCGAGATCGTCTTCCGCCCGGCCCCGCCCAACAGCGGCATCCGGTTTTTCCGGACGGATCTGCGAGGCGCCCCCATGATTCCGGCGCGGTTGGGGTTCGTGATCACGACGGTCCGCGGGACGAACCTCGGCCTGCACGAGGCGAAGATCCATACCGTGGAGCACGTGCTTTCCGCCGCGACCGGCGCGGGAATCGACAACCTGGACATCCTGGTATCGGCCAACGAGCCGCCCGCCATGGACGGATCGGCCGTCCCGTTCTACAACGCCCTGGCCACCGCGGGGCGCCAGGCCTTTCCGGAATTTCCGAAGCGCGTCCTGCGCCTCGCGCAAGAAGTGACGTACGAACACCAAGGCTCCTTCTACCGGGCCGTGCCTTCCGATCATTTCGAAATCCAGGCGACGCTCCTCCACGAGCATCCGCTGGTCCCGCGGCTCAGTCTGTCGGTGCGCGTCGATCCGCAAACCTACGCGGCGCAGATCGCCCCGGCGCGGACCTTCTGCTTCGAGCATGAGGTGGCCTACCTGCGCTCCCAGGGGCTGGCCCAGGGGGGCTCCTTGGAAAACGCCGTCGTGATCGGGCAGGACCGCTTTCACACCAACGCCGAGGGGTTGCGGTTCCCGGACGAATTCGTCCGGCACAAGATTCTCGACTTGATCGGCGACCTGACCCTGATCGGGCGGCCGGTCCTCAAGCTGAAAATCGAGACGCTCCGATGCGGCCACGCGCACAACATCGAGTTCGCCAGGCGCCTGGAGCAGGCGGCGATCCGGCTGAGAGGAGACTCGCCCCGCCCGCTGTCGGACAGCCGCAAATAGCCGCACTAGCGATAAGGAGGATGAAAATTCCATGACGACAGAAACGCAGCCACCCGCATCCGGCGCGCCCGCGCGCACGCTCGATACCGCCGAAATCCAGAAGATCCTGCCGCACCGATACCCGTTCCTCCTGGTGGACCGCGTCGACATCACCGAATCGGGGAAAAAAGCGACCGGAACGAAGGGAGTCACTTCCAACGAGGAATTCTTCCAGGGCCACTTTCCCGGACATCCTATCATGCCCGGGGTCTTGATTCTGGAGGCTCTGGCGCAGACGGCCTGCGTGCTCCTGATGTCCCAGGGCGGATTCGAAAACAAGATCGCCTATTTTCTAGGCATCGATGGAGCCAAGTTCCGGCAGCCGGTGCGGCCCGGGGTCCTGCTGAAGCTCAACGTCGAGGTCCTGAGAGCCGGAAGTCGAGCCGGTAAATTTCGCGGGGAGGCCCGCGTGGACGGGGAGCTCGCGGCGGAAGCCGAGATGACTTTCGCGGTGGTGGACAAATGAGCGGTATACACCCCTCGGCCGTCGTCCATCCAAGCTCGAAGATCGCTCCCTCGGCCGCCATAGGCCCTTATGCCGTGATCGGCGAAGAAACCTTCATCGGCGCCGGCACGACGGTCGGCGCCCATGCGGTCGTCGAGTTCGCGACGGTCGGCAAGAACAACCGCATCCATCCCGGCAGCTACGTCGGGACTCCCCCGCAAGACCTAAAATACGCCGGGGAACGCACGCGCCTGACGCTCGGAGACAACAACACGGTGCGGGAATGCGTGACCTTGAACCGCGGGACCGCGGCGACGGGCGAGACCCGTATAGGCTCCGGCTGCCTTTTCATGGCGAATTCTCACGTCGCGCACGACTGCCGCATCGGCAACGGCGTCATCGTGGTGAATTCCGTCGGAATCGCGGGGCACGTCGAGATCGGAGATTTCACCGTCGTGGGCGGCATCGTCGGCATCCACCAATTCGCCCGCATCGGCCGCTACTGCATGTTGGGCGGAGGCTCCATGGTCAACATGGACATCCCGTCCTTCTGCATGTGTCAGGGGGACCGCGCCAAGCTCCGAGGCCTCAACCTTCTTGGCATGCGGCGAGCCGGCCTGTCGCGCGAGACGGTCGCGGCAATCAAGGACGCCTACAAGACGCTGTTTTTGTCGGGAGCTCCCCGGGAGGCGGCCCTGGCCCAGCTCAAGGCGGGGTCCCCGTTCCCGGAAGTCCAGGAAATGGTTTCCTTCATCGAACGCTCCAAACGCGGCATCACGCGTCCCGCAGTCGGTGAGGAGGCGCAGGAGGAAGTGACCCTTTGAAGCGCATCGGCCTCATCGCCGGTTCCGGCCGCTTCCCGATCCTGTTCGCGGAAGAAGCCAAACGCAGCGGCGCGGACGTCGTCGCCTTGGGGATTCGGGGCGTGACGGACCCGGCTCTCGACCGCATCGTGTCGCGGATCGCCTATTTCAAGCTGGGCCAAATCGAAAAGCCCCTGCGGTTCCTGAAGGAATTCGGCATCACCCAGGCGGTCATGGCGGGCAAGGTGGCGCACGCGTCGCTCTTCGGCGGCGTCCTGCCGGACTTGCGGGCAGTCAAGCTCCTGGCGCGCCTCAAGGACAAGAGAACGGACACGATTCTACAAGCCGTCGCCCAGGAGTTCGCCAAGGAGGGCATCGAGCTGCTGCCCTCCTCCACCTATCTCTCCCACTGCCTGGCGCGCTCGGGCGTCCTGACGACGCGCGCCCCGTCCCCGGCCGAGTCGGCCGACATCGCGCTGGGCTGGAAGGCGGCTAAGGCGCTCGCCGGTTTAGACATCGGCCAAAGCGTCGTCATTCAAGGCGGCGCCATCATCGCAGTCGAGGCGATGGAGGGGACCGACTCCGCCATCGCGCGCGCGGCCGAGCTGGCCCGGCTCCATGGCCGCGAACCCGCCCTGACGGTCGTGAAGGTCGCCAAGCCGCGCCAGGACGTGCGCTTCGACCTGCCGGTCGTCGGCCTGGAAACGCTCAAGACCCTGGAGCGCTGCGGGGTCAGCGCCCTGGCCCTTGAAGCCGGCAAAACGCTGATCTTCGATATGGAAGATTTCCTGCGCGGAGCGCAGAAACTGAAGGTCGCCGTCACCGGCATCGAGGACTCCGCCTCATGACGCACTCCAATATCCGCATAGGCGTGATCGGCGCGGGCAAGATAGGCTCCCACCACGCCCGCATCCTGGGCAAACTGCCCGGCGTCGATTTTATGGGGGTCTGCGATACCAACCTCTGGCGGGCCCAACTGGCCGCCTGGCGCTCGGGAGGGACGGCCTTCCGCGATTTTCGGGACATCCTCCATCGGCTGGACGCGGTCGTCGTCGCGGTGCCGACGGAACTTCATCGGACGGTAGGCGCCGCGGCCCTCGAGGCCGGCGTCCATTGCCTCGTCGAGAAGCCGCTCGCGGCCTCCGTGGAGGAAGCCCGGGAGCTCCTGGACCTCTCCGAGCAAAAGGGCGTCGTCTTGCAGGTGGGGCACGTCGAGCGCTTTAACCCCGCCGTCCTCGAGGCGATCCATCACGTGCGCCAACCGCGCTTCATCACGGTCGAGCGCCTGGGCCCCTACGATCCGCGCGTGACCGGGATCGGGGTCGTGATGGATCTCATGATCCATGACCTCGATATCCTCCTGACGCTCGTCGGTTCGGAGGTCGAGAGCCTGGAGGCGATCGGGGCCAGCCTATTTTCGAAACACGAGGACATCGCCAACGTCCGGGTCCGATTCAAGACCGGCTGCGTGGCGGACGTGACCGCCTCGCGCATCTCGCTGCAGCGATGCCGCAAGGTGCGCATCTTCCAGGAAAGCAGCTATCTCTCTCTCGATTACCTCAACGCCTCGCTGAAGATATACCGGAAGAAGAGCCCGGTCATCAAGAGCCTCAAGGACGTGGAGGCGCTTCACCCCAAGCTCGAGAAGACGGAGCCGCTGCGCAACGAGCTCCTTCATTTCATCGACTGCATCCGTCACAACCGCAAACCCTGGCCCTCCGGAGAGCACGGGATAAAGGCCTTGAAGCTGGCCCTTCAGATCTCGGCCGAGCTGGAGCGCTACGAGTTGTCGCGCCACACCCAGACCCGGACGATGTTTCCCGCGGCCGCCGACGGCCTGACGCGCCTGGCCAAATCCGTCTCGCGCACCGTCTTGGGGGACGAAGACGCATGACGAAGCGCTTCCTGATCGTCGCCGGGGATCCTTCCGGGGATTTTCACGCCGCGCATCTTGCCCGGGCCCTGAAGGCCCTGGAACCCGGAGTCCGGATCGCGGCGGTCGGAGGCAGCCTCCTGCGCGCGGCCGCCGACGAATTCATCGAGGACGTCGCCTCGCTGGGCGTCACGGGATTTTTGGAGCCGCTGCGCAAGCTCCCCTTTTTTTTCAAGCTTCTCCGCCGCCTGGAGCGCTGGCTGCGCGCCCACAAACCGGCGGCGGTCATCTGCGTCGATTTTTACGGGTTCAACCGGTGGGTCCTGGCGGCGGCAAAAGCCCAGGGCTTGCCCACCTACTACTACATCAGCCCCCAAGTTTGGGCGACCCGCTCGGGCCGCGTGCGCACGCTCAAACGCCTGGCGGACCGCATGCTCGTCATTTTTCCCTTCGAAGAGAACCTTTACAAGGACGCCGGCGTGCCGGTCTCCTTCGTGGGGCACCCGCTCCTGGACCACCTCCCGACGCCTCGTCCCAAAGCGCGGTCCGGACCTCTGCGCATCGGCCTCCTGCCCGGAAGCCGGCCCGGCGAGGTTCGCCGGCATCTGCCGATTTTTCTGAAAGCGGTCGCGCTCCTGCGAAACGAGTTTTCCGACATCGATGCGAGCGTTTTCGCGGCGCCGCCCCTGCAAGACGACGCCTACCGCGCGGTGCGGCGGGCCGGCCTGCCTCTGGTGCGCGACGAGAGCTATCGCCTGCGCTCGGAACTCGATTTCGCGCTGACATCCTCCGGCACGGCCACCCTTGAAAACGCGCTCTTGGGGATTCCCATGGCCGTCGTCTACCGGCTCTCCTGGCCGACCTACTGGATCGCGAGGCAACTGATCCGCGTCCCGCGCATCGCCATGGCGAACCTGCTGGCCGGACGCGAGCTCGTTCCGGAACTCATCCAGCAAGACGCGACGCCGCGACGCCTCAGCGAAGCGGCCGGCTCTTTCCTGCGGGACGCCCAAAAACTCGCCTCGACGCGCGAGGAGCTTCTGAGAATCCGCCGCCTCTTGGGCGAGCCCGGCGCCGCGGCGCGGGCCGCGAGCATCATCCTGGGATGAACGTCTACGCGAGGTTCCTGCCCTACTTAAAGCCTTACCGCGTCCGTTTCTTCCAAGCCTGCCTGGCGATGGGCGGCGTGGCGATCTTCAACGGAGCCTCAATCTACGTCCTCAAGCCGATCGTCAACCACCTTTTCGTCTCGCGAGAATTCCAGGTGCTGTGGCTGGCGGTGGTCGGAATTCCGCTCTTGGTGGCTATGAAGACGGTCGCCTCCTATATCCAAAACTATCTCATGAGCTGGATCGGCCAGCGGGTGACGCAGGAGGTGCGCGAAGAGCTTTTCCGCCACCTGCACGCTCTCGACGCCCAGTTTTTCTCGCAGCATAAGTCCGGCGAGATCCTTGCCCGCGTCACCAACGACCTCAACACGGTCCAGTCCACCCTGAACTTCATCCCGCTCTACCTGATCCGCGACAGCCTGACGGTCGTGGTCCTGACGGCGGTCCTCTTCCACCTCAATTGGCGTTTCGCCCTTCTGGCCCTCTTGGCCATCCCGGTGGCGAGCACGATTCTCTCTGTTCTGGGCCGCAAGATGCGCGAATCGAGCCTCCAGAGCCAGGCGATCATGGGCCACCTCTACAGCCGTTTCCAAGAGAGCCTCCAGGGCATGATGGTCATCAAGGCCTTCAACTACGAGGAGGGCGCGATCGAAAAATTCCAGGAGGAAAACCTTTCCTTCTTCAACCAGATGATGCGTTATCTCCGGGCAACCGCGCTTTCCGGTCCCTTGATGGAGTTCGGCGGTTCGCTCATCCTCGCCCTTTTGATCTACTACGGCGGCCGAGAGATCATCGGCGGCCGCATGACGCCCGGCGACTTTTTCGCCTTTCTGGGAGCCTTCTTCGCGGCCTACGCGCCGGTCAAGAACCTCGCCCGTCTCAACTCGGAACTTCAACGCGGCATGGCGTCCGGCGAGCGAATTTTCCAGCTGCTCGACCAAAAACCTCTGATCCTTTCCGCCTCCGGCGCTCCCGCGTTCTCCGGCCTTCAAAAGGCCGTCCGAGTGGAGGGAGCCTGGTTCTGCTACCCGGGCCGCGAACGGCCGGCGCTCAAGGGAGTGGACCTCGCGATCGGCAAGGGCGAGGTCGTCGCCGTCGTCGGCCCCTCGGGCTCGGGCAAGAGCACCCTTGTCCAGCTTCTGCTGCGGCTCTACGATCCGGAACGCGGGCGCATCCTCTATGACGACCGCGACCTTCGGGACTGGAATCTTCACTCGGTTCGGGACCAGATCGGCCTCGTCACCCAGGAAACGGTTCTTTTCAACGACACGGTCTTTCAAAACGTCGCGCTGGGCCGCCCGGTCGTCACCCTGGCCCAGGTGGAAGAGGCCTGCCGAGTCGCGGACGCTGCCGGCTTCATCGCGCAGCTTCCGCAGGAATATCAGACCTCCCTAGGAGACCGCGGGGCCAAGCTCTCGGGCGGTCAGAGGCAGCGCCTGGCCATCGCGCGCGCAATTCTCAAGAACCCCTCTTTCCTGATTTTAGACGAGGCGACGAGCTCCCTCGACAGCGCCAGCGAAGACGCGATCCAAAAGGCCCTGGAGACGCTGATGGCGGGACGAACGGTCCTGCTGATCGCGCACCGGCTCTCGACCATCGCGATGGCTCAACGCATCTGCGTCCTCCACCAGGGCGAGATCGTGGAGGAGGGGACTCACCGCGAGCTCCTCTCCCAAAGCGGCCTCTACCACCGGCTCTACGATATCCAAAAGACACAGCCGAGCCTCCCGCAACCCCGACCCGAACATGCTCCTGGGCATTAACCTTCTGGCGGTTTTCGCCACGCTGCTGGGGGGCCTTCTCCCCACCTCGCGGACGCTGTTTTCCAGAAACGGCATCTGGAGGATGTTCGCCTTGCGGGCCGGCATCCTTCTGTCCGTCACCTTCACCGAGATTTTGCCGGCCGCCATGGAGCATGCGCCGACTCTGGCCGGTTGGGGTGCCTTGGCCGCCTTCCTTCTATTTTTCATCGCGGGCAATTTTTCCATGGTCGACACCTGTCCGGAGTATCTCGAGGAATGCCCGGTCCACTTCCTGGGCTGGGCGGCCCTGGCGGCGCTGTGCATCCACTCGTTCATCGACGGTTTCAATCTGGCGATTTCCTTCTCGGCCTCGGCGGCCGCGGGCTCGGCGGTGGGCCTTGCCCTCACCCTGCATAAGATCGCCGACGGCTTCACCCTCACCTCGCTCCTGCGTCAATCGGGTTACACGTCTCGCCAGAGCCTGGCCGGCCTGGCGGCGGTCGCCGTGGCGACGCCGCTGGGCAGTCTGGCCAGCGCTCAGGGACTTCCGCAAATGAGCCCCTCTCTCTCGGCGCTTCTCCTTGGGTTCGCCGGGGGATCCTTCCTTTATATAAGTTCGGCCGACGTGCTCCCGCGCCTGCACAAGACGGAAGACCGCGCCAGCCTGGTCTTCTTCGGAGCGGGGATGGTCGCGATCGCCGCGCTTCAGGGAATCTCCGGCGGCTGAGAAGCGATGGAGAAAGCCGCGCTCCTGACGGAGTTCAAGACGTACGCGCCCCACATCGACACCGCTCCCCTGGAAAAGGCCTACGACTTTTCCAAAAGGGCCCACGCCAACCAAGAACGGGCCTCCGGCGAGCATTACTTCGTCCACTGCGAGGCGGTCGCCCAAACCCTCATCGAGTTCAAGCTGGATATGCCCACCATCTGCGCCGCCCTCCTGCACGACGTCCTCGAGGATACTCCGATCACGCGCGAGCAGCTCGCGTCCGAGTTCGGCGAGGAGGTGACCCTCCTCGTGGAGGGCGTGACCAAGCTCGACGCCCTGCAGTTCTCGTCGCACGACGTCGCCCAGGCCGAGAACTGGCGGAAAATGCTCCTGGCCACGGCGCAAGACATCCGCGTCATCCTGATCAAGATGGCCGACCGGCTGCACAACATGACGACGTTGAACTATCTCGACCGCGAACACCAGCTTCGGATCGCGCACGAGACCCTTTCGCTCTACGCTCCCCTGGCCCACCGCCTTGGCATGTTCCGGCTCAAGGGGATGCTCGAGGACCTGGCCTTTCAATACATGCACCCGAAGGAATACGAGGAGCTTGAGCGCAAGGTTCAGGAACAGACGCGGGGACGCGACGCTTCGTTGAACGCCTTCAAGGCGGTCCTGGACGAACACCTCTCCAAGATGAACATCCCCATCCGCGTCGCCACGCGGACCAAGAGCCTCTATTCCATCTACGAGAAGATGCAGCGGCAGGACAAACCCTTCGAGGATATCCAGGACGCCCTGGGCGTGAGACTCATCACCGATACGATCGCCAACTGCTACGCGCTTCTAGGCACCGTCCATACGATCTTCAAGCCGGTCTCGGGCTCCTTCACCGACTACATCTCGGTGCCCAAGATCAACCTCTATCAGAGCCTCCACACGACCATCGTGAGCCCGCTCGGAGACTTCATAGAAATCCAGATCCGCACCGAGGAAATGCACCGCACCGCGGAATACGGCATCGCGGCCCACTGGCGCTACAAATCCTCGCCGAGCCAGAAGGACGTCCATCTCGAGGAAAAACTCAACTGGCTGCGCCAGTGGATCGAGTGGCTTCAGGACCTGAAAAGTCCGCGCGAGTTCTTGGAGAGCCTCTAGACCGACCTCGAGCTGCACCAGGTGTTCGTGTTTACTCCGGCTGGCGAGGTGAAACCCCTGCCGGCCGGCGCGACGCCGGTTGATTTCGCGTTCTCGGTCCACACCGACATCGGAATGACTTGCGTGGGGGCCAAGATCAACAACAAGATGGTGCGCCTGGCCTACGCGCTTAAATCGGGAGATATCTGCGAGATCCTGACCAAGAGAGGTTCAACGCCGAAGAAGGACTGGCTGGGCCTCGTCAAGACGGCCCGCGCGCGCTCCAAGATCCGGCACTTCCTGCGGGAACAGGGGATCGTGGCCTAGGAATGGGTCGCGGGTGTCGTGCGCCGTGTTGCAAATACCGGAGCAGATAAGACTTTAAATCCCCGAACGAACGCGCGCAGCAGCCGTAGGAACGCGCCTCCTCGACCGCCGCGTCCAACGGCATTTGCTCCACGGCCGCCCGGTATGCCGCGATGACGAACCCGGTGCGGTCCTTGCCCTTGCGGCAATGAACCAAGAGCGGCCGAGGCGCCGTCCGGATCGCCTCGATCGCCCGGTCCACCTGCTCGAAGGACGGGGCGTTTCTGAAGCTCATCGGGATATGGATCAAGCGCATCTCGGGAGCCGCGGCGCGGCGCTCGGGCCAAGCCGGCCCGTTGAACTTGAGGACGGTCTTGAATCCCATTGCCTTGAGCGCCCGAATCCCCTGTCCGCTGGGCTGCCCGGAACGGAAGAGGCCGGGAGAAACCGAATGAAAGTTAGGGAGGGGATTCCGGAACGCCTCGGTTCGCGCGGCCTGCCGTGAAAAGTCGCCCGTCGCGACGGCGGCCCTCTCCGGCAGGAAACGATCAAAAGCCGCGGCACCCGCCGCGAACGATCCCGGGAGCCGCGCCACCCAGATTTCCCCGAGACTTACAAATAAAAAACCGGCGAGTCGGAAAAGGTTCATAGCGGCTCGTATTGTATGATTTTCGAGTGTTCGTCGGCATATTCCTTGTGCTTCCTTGTGCTCTTGCGTAATGACCCGAGGGAACTTCTTAATTTCGAGAGTCAAGAGCCCGTTCCTGGACACGGCCGGACCTGGTAAAATTTTGGGTCAAAAGACCTGTGCGATTTACGGCCTTATGGCCATCTATAGTGAGGGAAAGGTGTGCTCCGAGATCCTGCCTGGATATGACATCGTGACACACCCTGGCAAGCCCTCGAACTTCCTCCAAACTTCCTTTTTACAGTTTCCTATGAAATGCCAAAATGGCATTTCATACAGAATGGGGGATCCGGACACCCGGGCCTGGCCCGCAGGGAACGCCTCGGTTCTCGCGGCCCGTCGTGAAAAATCGTCCGTCGCGACGGCGGCCCCCTCCGGCAGGAAGCGGTCTGAAACCGCGCAGGTCCCCGCCAGACTTGCAAGTAAAAGAGAGGCCTGGTCTAAATCGCACCCAGTGCGCACCCGGTGCGATGGATATCTACCACCACTTGCGATATACTAAAGAGCGTGATCGAACCGGCGGTCGTCTTCATCTCGGCGAACGTGACCGAAGCTCGGCTGGTCCAAGAGCTGCTCAAATCCTACAAGGTCGAGGCTTTTCTTTTCGATGAAAACATCTGCCGTATCGATCCACTACTGACCATGGCAATCGGCGGCGTTCGCGTGGTCGTTTCGGAGCCGAAAGCGAAGGAAGCGTTGGAAATATTGCGTGTCCATAAAATCCGCCCCGGGCAGTTATCCCCGTTCGATCTCGCGGGAGCCGAGCCGTCTAGCCCCCAAGATGGCGCCTCGCAACTAGATCCGCAGACCCGGCGCAGGCGTGATATGATCGGACTGGCCATTCTCGCCGTCACTATACTTATCATCTCCATCTTATTCCTGTCCGACGCTATAAGTGAGCGACATTTTCTTTCAACCAAGGACGGCGTGTTGCACGAGTCGATTCAGGCCGGGCATCCCGACAAGTAAAGGGGTACGTCCTGAGCTACGCCCCTAGGACGTACCAGGGCGCGGCTGGTACGGGATGGAGCGCTCGTGAGAACAGCCGGAAGCCCCAACGACCCGGAAACAAGCTATCGGCCGGCCTAGAGCCTGAAGCTCGGCTGCGCCATGTGAAGACATGCCCGCCGGCGATCGATTTTTCAAATTCCTTATCTCGACCCGCCTCCTGAACTCTGAATTTGCGTCTCCCGGACATATTCTATCCAGGCTTTTTTTTGCGCGAGGAATTCCCCTTGAGCGAATTTATTTGGAATCTCCTGCCCTTTTTGGCCGGCCTTTATATAAAAAGCCCTTAATAGCTCTCCAGCCGAAGAGCTCAGCAGGAGCCTCATCTCCCCAGCCTCATCGTTGGTAGCGCCAAAAATAACCTCCTGGTGGTCTTTGTCGAGGTACCTAACTCGCACGCTTTTTCGCCAGGAGTCTTTATCGGGAATGACCATA
>JACQPI010000235.1 GCA_016207585.1 Elusimicrobiota bacterium
GATATCGGACGCAGACCGGGCAGCGGTCCTTTTTACTGTTTTCTACGAAATGCCAAAATGGCATGTCATACGAAGCGGTCTCCCGGAGGGTATCGACACCCGGGCCTAGCCCATTCGGACCCGCCTAAAAACTGGGTGAAGTCGAGAAAAAGACCTCTTGCGAAAAATTAAATCCGGGGTTAGATATATTAGGCCTCTCCTCGGGACGTATTAAACATATGCGTAACATAGGGCTCGTACACTACCTGTGATTCGGGCCGCACGCGGCTTGCAATGAACAAAGCACACAGCATCCTTATTATCGACGACTCGGAACTGGTGCGCAATTCCGCCTCCATGCTCCTGACAAACGCCGGTTTTTCGGTCGCCGAGGCGGAAACGGCGGAGAAGGGCCTGGCGCATATCCGGCAAAAGCGCCCCGATCTATTGATTCTGGATATGGGCCTTCCCGACATCGACGGCAAGGAGTTCTGCCGGCTCATTAAAGGCGACCCGGACCTCCGTTATCTCCCGGTCCTGATGTGCACCGCGCGTTCCCAAACGCAGGACCGCGTCTCTGGGCTTAATGTCGGCGCCGACGATTACATGACCAAGCCGTTTGAAGGCGCCGAGCTCGTCGCGCGCGTGGAGGCGCTCCTGCGCCGAGTCGAGCTGGCCGAGGAGCGCGCCCGGGACACCCAAAGGAAGGCCTCAATACCGCCCCTGCCGGCGTCCCAGGGCCGTGATCAGGAAGCTGCTGGATCGCCCGGCGGCGCGTCGAAGGCTGAGTTTCCCGCGGGAACGCCTTCCGAGGAAATGCCGCCGGAAGCGGCTGTAGTGGGGAGGACTTTTCCGGAGCCTTTTTCCGTAAGACGCGTGCTGGCGCACGCCTGGAGCGCATTGGAAAATCCATTCCAATCGTCTCCGGAAGCGCTCCGGACGGGCTGGCTCCAAGCCTGCGGCCCCTTGGCGCTGTGGGCGGCCTTCGAGGCCACCGGCCGCATCGCCGGATCCGAGAATTCCTGGTGGCTGGGCGGCGTTCTCAAGGGAGCCGCCCTTTCAGCCGTCGTCTGGTTTTCCGCTGTCTTGCTCGTTTGGATGTTTCTCCCCGCGCAGCGGCGTTCCGGCGCCTGGCCGTCGGCGGCGCGGCTATGCGCCCGCGCGGCGGCTCCCCTGGCGTTGTCGGCCTTCATCGCCGCGTTGTACGTCGTCGGGACGGGCGGCCCGCGCTCCGACTTCACCGGCAGCCCCCTTCTCCTGCTCAGCCGCGCACCGCCGCGCGGCGCGCTCGGAGGGTTTTTTTTAAGCTTCGATTTCTTCGAGCTATGGGCGGCGGTTTCGCTGGCCGCCGGAGTTTCGGAAACGTTCTCGGCGCCGCCGGCCCGAGCCGCGTGGATCGCCTCGGCGAATTGGTTTCTATGGGCCTCGATACGTCTCATCGTTTCGCTGACCGCCGCCGCGCGCTGAGAGCGGCCGTCCGCCGCGCGCGGCGGACGGCGCGGACGCTGGCGTGTTCGTTCCATCTGGCCCTGGCCCAGTTATTCGCGGCGATGAACGTTGCCTCGCAGGAGTCCGAGTCCCGGCCGGCAGCGGAGACATTTACGCTCAGCCTCGAACGCTTCGTCGAACTCGCTTTTCGCAACAGCCTGCGCGCCAGGACGTACCGCAACTCCGTGGCTTCGGAGCAACTCGGCTTTCAAGCCGGCTGGCGCACCTCCCGCCAGCCGCGCGTCAACCTGACGAGTTCGGGCGACCGTTCGTACACCTCCACGACGCAAATCGGCGAAGGCGGGACGCCCGACTCGACGAGCAACACGTACGGCACCGCGACGAGCGTGGACGGAACCCTCGCTTCGCCGCTCTTCTGGACCGGCGGGTCCCTGAGTCTTTCCGCCTCTCAATCGAGGTCCCTAAGCAACACGGCCGGCACCGTCTCGACCTCCGAGACGACCCCAAGGTGGGGCGCCAGCTATACGCAACCCCTGTTTATCTTCACGGGAGACATGGGCCGCCGCAGCTGGCGAAGGACCCTCTTGGGCCGCCAGAACTCGGTGGAATCCTTGAGACGGGAACAGCTCTCAATCTGGTCCGAGGCCCGCAGTTTGTACTATCAGACCCTTCAGCAACGCCGTGCGATGGCGGTTGAGGAGCAATCCCTGAAATCCTCGCGGCAGCTTTTGCGCGCCACGCGCGAGCTTACGCGCGCGGGCCGATACGCCCCGGTCGAACTGGGCCGAGCCGAGCTGCGCTACGCGCGCGACGCGCGGCGCGTCAAGTCCGCGGAGACCGAACTGGAGAAACACTACAACCGGGTCCGCACGTTTCTCCAACTCCCCCACGGGGCTCAGGTTGTGCTCACCTCCAAGCTGCAATACGCCCCCTTCCGATGGGGGCTCGACGATCTCGCCAGCTACGCTCTCTCCAACCGTCAAGATTACCTGAGCGCCCAGCGTTCGATTGAGACGGCCCAGCTGGCGATCAAGGACCTCAAGGAATCCAACCGGCCCGCCCTGTCGCTCGTCTCGAGCTACTCGAACTCGCGGATGCTTTCCAATATCGGCGCCGACAGCCGCAGTCACGCCTGGACCCTGCAGGTCCTGGCCACCTGGCTCCTGTTCGATTCCGGCGTCACTCGGCTCGGCGTGCGCAAGGCCTACCGGGACCTCGACAGCACGACGATCGCGCTGGAGAACGTGCGTCAGCAGGTGCGCGTGGAGGTTGAAAACAGCTTCCTAAATATCAAGAATCTCGAAGCGCAGCTGCGCGATTTCGAGGCCAACCGCAAACTGGCAAGCAAGAATCTCGAGGCAGTGCGCTATCGCTACCGCAACGGCCTGGACCGGCTCATCGACGTGTTCGACGCCGAGAACGAGATGCGTTCTCTTGAATTGGAACATTTAAACCTTTTGGTAAGCTATCAGACATCGGTGGACCAGATGGCCCTCACGATCAATGGGCACCTGGCCGAGGTGACGCGTTGAGGATCGGCCGGTCTCTCGCCATCGCGGTCATTGCGACGGCCTTCCTGGCCGCCAATCTACGTCTCGCCCGGTCGCGGCGAATCTGGCGGGGCGGGGTGGAAACGGCCCGTCGGGAGGCTGTCTCCTTCCAAATCCGAGCTGCCGGCATCCTCGTGGCCCAAAATCTCCAGGTTGTTCGAGCCCCCGTCAACGGACAGATCATCAAGAAAAAAGTGAACGAAAGCGATCCCGTCAAAAAGGGTCAGCTCTTGCTCCAATTCGACGATCTGGAGCCGCGCAAGAACCTGCAGAAGGCGCGCTCGGAGCTTCAAACGGCCCAAAAAGACCGGACCAAGGCAGTCAAGGAGGTGCGCATCCAGCAGCGTCTTTTTTCCATCGGGGCCGTCTCCAAGAAATACGTCGACGACGCGGTGGATGCGCGCGACAGGGCCCAGCTCAACCTGGAAAACGCTCGCAAGAACCTTTCGGACGCCCAAAACGCCATGAAAAACATCCGGGTGCTTTCTCCGTTGGACGGTTTCGTCATCCAAGACAAGCTCGGGAGCAACCAGTTCGTTTCCCAGGGGATGGAGCTCCTCAGCGTGGGAACGTTCGACAAGTTCGAGGCGAAGGTGGGAGTCGACGAGATAGACATCGCCAAGGTCCGGGTTGACCAGTCGGCGCAACTCCGGCTCGACGCCTTTCCGGAGCGGGTCCTCTTCGGCCGGGTGACGGCGATCGCCCCCCAAGCGGAGCGCACCGGCTTCGCCAAGGTGAATGTTTTTATCGAGATGCTCAATGATCGGCGGGTCGCGCTCAAGCCCAATCTCTCGGTGACGGCCCGGATCGTCACCGGCAAGGTTCCGAACGCCCTGACGGTTCCCGTAAGGTCGGTTTTTCACCAGGATGGGCGGAACTGGGTCCGGTCGATCAACCGCTGGGGCCGTTCCGTTCGCAGGGAGGTCTCCCTGGGCGGCAGCGACGAAGACCGCGTCGTGGTGCTTTCTGGCGTCGCGGAGGGGGAGGCCGTCCTCCTTTCCAATTGATGCCCGAGCACTCAATCGAGCTGCGCGGCGTAAGCAAGTCCTTCCCGATGGGGGAGGGGCGCGTAGAGGCCCTTCGGGACGTCTGCCTCACCATCGAGCGCGGGGAATTCGCGGCGATTCTCGGGCCCTCCGGCTCTGGAAAATCCACGCTGTTGTCCATCCTTGGCTGCCTCGACGTGCCGACATCGGGGGAGGTCTATCTGGCGGGACGGAAGGTCTCCGGCATGTCCGAGCCTGAGCTGGCCCGGGTGCGCAACCGGGAGATCGGCTTCGTGTTCCAGAACTTCTACCTGCTGTCCCATTATGACGCGCTCTCCAACGTGGAGCTGCCCCTGCTCTACGCGGGCTCGCCGGACGCGCGCCGGCGCGCCGAGCGGGCCCTGGTCCGCGTGGGGCTGGGGGATCGCCTGCGCCACATGCCCAACCAGCTCTCGGGAGGCCAGCGCCAGCGCGTCGCGATCGCCCGCGCGCTTTCCGGCGCTCCCAGCGTCATCCTGGCCGATGAGCCGACCGGCAACCTGGATTCCGCAAGCGGCCGGGAGGTCCTCGAGCTTTTCCAAGAACTGCACCGGGCGGGAGGAACGGTCATCCTCGTGACCCACGACCCCCAGGTGGCGGCGCTGACGCGCCGGACCCTGCGCGTCTCGGACGGCAGGGTCTCGAGCGACCACCGCTCGCTGCTGGGAGGCGGGACATGAATCTTTCCGAGAGCGCCCGCATCGCGCGCAAGAGCCTCTCGGTCAACCGCATGCGCTCCTTCTTGTCGATGCTGGGGCTGGTGATCGGCATCGCGGCGGTCACGGTGGTGACGGCGATCGGCAGCGGAATACGGCGCTCCGTGATGGAGATATTCGCCTCGATGGGAACCGACGTCCTGCAGGTCATGCCCAATTTTGAGGCGGGGTTCGCGCGCCCCGCCATGCTGAGCCTGGAGGGCGTCGAGCGGGTCGCCCACCTGCCTTTTGTAGAGGGGGCGTTTCCCGACACGCTCTACAACGCCGAGGCTCGCGGCGAATTCACCGTCAGCGGGATCACCGGGATCGGGATCTATCCGCGCTACTTGGAAATCTACGGCATCCCCATCGCCGCCGGCCGCAACATCGAGGACCGGGACGTCCGGGAACGCCGGCGCGTCTGCCTTTTGGGCTCCGAGGCGTCCCGGAAACTTTTCGGGGCCGCCGATCCCCTGGGGCGCTCGCTTCGGTTCGGGCGGGGCGTTTACGAAGTCGTCGGGGTGTTCGGCGTCTCCGCGCGCCTGGCCATGGCCGGACGTCCGCCGGCCGAGGTGTACCTGCCCACGACCGCCCTGCTGCGCGAGGAGACCGAGCTTTTCGAGACGATCGGCTCGGCCGAGGTGTGGGTGCGCAAGGGCTACGCCGGCGATCCCAAGGACGACATCCTGACGGCTTTGGCGGGAGACCCGAATAAGAAGAAACTCTTCATGATCCAGGACCCCAAGGTCCTGGCGGCGGAATCCCAGAAGAACTTCCGGAAACTCCAGGTCGCGATGCTGGCCTTGGCGGGCGTGGCCCTTCTCGTCGGGGGTATCGGCATCATGAACATGGCGCTCATCTCGGTCGCGGAGCGCACGCGCGAGATCGGCCTGCGCAAGGCCCTCGGCGCCACGCCGCGCGACATCCTGCTTCAATTCCTGGTGGAAGTCGTCGCCTTGTGCGCAGCGGGCGGCGTCCTGGGCGTCTTGCTCGGAACGGGCGCGGCGCTCGCGATCCCCCACGTCACGCCCGAGAAGCTTCCGGTCGCCATCGAGCCCGCGGCCGTCCTGGCCGCGCTGCTCTTCTCCGTTTTGGTCGGCTGCGCCTTCGGCCTCTACCCCGCCCTCAAGGCCTCGCGCCTCTCGCCCCTGGAGGCGCTGCGGTACGAGTAAATACCTGGAACGCGCTCGCTGGACTATTCGTTGCACGAGTACTGAGCGGGTTTTTGGTGACTAATAACCGAGCCGCGCATCGGGAATTGAGCCTGGTCCGCATTTCCCTCTCCGTCCAGTATGCCCTGGAGGGAATCCGCGACTTGGCGCACCATTATGGAGCAGGTTATTTGCAGGCGAAACAGATCGCCAAACGCTGCGGACTGCCCGCCGAGTTCCTCGTCAAAATATTCAGCCGCCTGGCGGCACGACGCATCCTCGAAAGCCGTCGCGGACCCGGCGGCGGCTTCGCTTTGGCCCGAGATCCCGAACGCATTCGAGTCGCGGAGATCCTGGAGGCGTTGGAAAAACCCCGGCAAGGCAGGAGGGCATGCCTCCTGGGCCGGCGCTTCTGCGGAGATAATAGCGCCTGCCAAATTCACAATATCGCGGTGCAGATGGAGGAGCGGTTGCTCAATAAGCTCAGGATCATAAACCTCGCCGAGCTGGTCGGCCTAGCGCCGTCATGACGAGATCCCCCCGGAGGACCCATCCATGGACCTAAACGACTTGAATAAAAGAATCAGCCGCAGGGAGTTTTTAAAATATTCCGGGGCCGGCGCCTTGGTCCTGCTCGCTAACGAACCCCTCTTCGCGCTCCTGCGGCCGACCGCCGCGAGCGACAATCCCCTCGACTACTACCCAAGCCGCGATTGGGAAAAGGTGTACCGGGACCTGGTCGCCACGGACGGGCAGTTTTGCTTCCTCTGCGCCCCCAACGACACGCACAACTGCCTGCTGAAAGCCTACACGAAAAACGGGGTGGCGATGTTCTTCGGCCCGACTTATGGTTACGGCAAGGCGACGGATATCTACGGCAACCAATCCTCCCATCGCTGGGATCCGCGCTGCTGCCAAAAAGGGCTGGCCCTCATCCGCAAGGTCTACGGGCCGCGGCGGGTCAAGTACCCTTCCGTCCGCAAGGGCTTCAAGGAATGGGCCGACGCGGGCTTCCCGCGCGATCCCGACGGCCGCATGCCGGAGAAGTACCGCAATCGGGGCAAGGAGCCCTTCGTAAAAGTGGGTTGGGACGAAGCCTTCGCCATCGTCGCGAAAATATTGGATAACGTCGCCCGCACCTACACCGGCGAAGCCGGGATGGACCTCCTGCGCCGGCAGGGTTACGACCCGGCCATGGTGGAAGCGACCCACGGCACGGGAACGCAGGTACTCAAGTTCCGGGGCGGCATGCCGCTCCTGGGGGCCACCCGTATTTTCGGCATGAATCGCTTCGCCAACTCCATCGCCCTGCTCGATGCCAAGATACGCGGCGTCGGGTCGGACAAGGCGGTCGGCGCCCGGGTTTGGGACAGCTACTCCTGGCATACGGACCTGCCGCCCGGCCACACCATGGCCTGCGGCCACCAGACCATCGATTTCGATCTCGCCACGGCCGAGAACGCCAATCTCATCGTATTGGTCGGCATGAACTGGATATCGACCAAGATGCCGGACGCCCACTGGCTCACCGAGGCGCGTCTCAAGGGGACCCAAATCGTCACGGTGGCGGCCGAATACCAATCCACCTCCAACAAGGCCGACCGCGTCATCATCGTGCGGCCGGGCTCCGATCCGGCTTACGCCCTGGGCTTGGCCAACGTCATCTTCAAGGAAAGGCTCTACGACGAAGAGTTCGTGAAGGGCCACACGGATCTGCCCCTATTGGTCCGCACCGACACGCTCAAGCTCCTCAAACCCCAGGAGTTCATCGCGAACTACAAGCCCGCGCAGCTCAAGAACACCGTCCTGCTCAAGGACGGAGAAAAGCCGCCGTCGGCCTACAAGCAGGAGAAGCAAATCGTCGCGGAAAAACTCCGCAACGAGTGGGGAGACTTCGTGGCATGGGACCGGGGGCTCAACGCGCCCGTCGTCGTCACCCGCGACGACGCGGCCCAGGCCAAGAACTTCGCTCTCGAGGGGACTTTCAAGATCAAGGCCCTCGACGGCAAGGAGGTGGCTGTTCGCCCGGTCTTCGACATGGTCCAGGAGCACGCCTCTCATTTCACGCCGGAAGCGGTGGGCCGGATATGCCACACCGATCCGGAGGCCGTGACGTGGCTGGCGCGCGAGATCGCGGCCAACAAGGGCAAAACCCTCGTCGCCTACGGCATGGGCCCGAACCATTTTTTCAACAACGACCTCAAGGATCGGACCGGTTTTCTCGTCTGCTCCCTGACGCGCAACATCGGATTTCATGGAGGCAATATCGGTTCGTACGCGGGCAATTACCGCGGAGCCTATTTCAACGGCCTTCCGTACTACATCGCCGAAGACCCCTTCCACATCGCCCTGGGAAAGGAGGACCACGCGCAGTACAAGCCCTATTTCAGGTACGAGTCGGCCCACTACTTCAACTACGGCGACCGTCCCTTGCGCGTTGGAAATAAAGAGTTCACCGGCAA
>JACQPI010000016.1 GCA_016207585.1 Elusimicrobiota bacterium
CGAAAGCAGCGCCAGGCGATCCGCCGGCGTTGGCGGTTATGGTGGAGAGCTGGATGGTGTTGTAGTTGGCGTTCGAATTCAGTTGCACGGTAAAAGCTGCAAGACGGCTCGTGAAGGAGCTTTGCGTGATGGTGCTGTAAGAGGCCCCATTGAGGTAGAGAGGATAGACGTTGGCGTTATTGGGGGCCTTGGTCACCGTGCTGATGGAAACGGTGTTGTGGGTGCCGTCTATGTAAATGCCGTGGGCGTTGCCCATGGTCATGCTGGAGTAGGAGATCGCGGTCCAGCTCGATACCCTGATGCCCGCGGTATAGATGGGGCCGTTGCCGGCCACGTCCACGTTGGAAATCGTCACCCGCGGCGAGGAGACCAGGATGCCGTAGGCCACCGAGTTGGTGCCGATGACGTTTATATATTGCACGACGACGTCGCTGTTTAGAATCTGGAAAGCCGCCGTCGATAGCTGCGGGGGATTGACCACCGCCCTGGCCAGGGGGGAGACCGTGCCGATGACGATCTGGTAGCCGTTGGCGTCGATTCCCGCGACGGTCACCCGCTCGGAGTAGGTGGCGGCGTCCTGGATGAAGATGCAGTAGTTGCCCGAGAGCTGCGAGGGAATGCCGGCCACGCACTGGGAAATCGAGGTGCAGTCCGCGCCCCCGGCCTGCTTGACGATCTTCGTGGTCTGGCAGCCGGCGGCCGCGGCGGCGCTCCTCGATGCCTCGGCGGTCTGGCCGTAGGAACCCTGGTTGGCGATGCCCCCGTTGGGGCTTGTCTCCAGGCCGATTTCCTCGTCCAAGGCACCATCGTCTATGGTCGGGGAATCCGCCGCGTCGTTGACGAAACCACCGGAGGCGACGTCGTAGCGCCCCGCCGTGGACAACGGGTGGAAATCCTCCGCGCCGGCCGCGGGGTCCTTCCAGAGCGGAGGGGCGCTGATCGAGCCGGCGTCCTTGTCGAACGCCCAACTCCGAGCGTATGGGATATACTGGTTCCAGTACATCGTCAGCGACGTGTTGGAGCTGTACCAGTCGTTGTAGTCCGAGTCGAAGCCCGAGACCCGGTCCGCGTAGAGGCTCGCGGAGGACCCCGTCACCCCGAAGGAGCTGAAGAAGATGTTGTTTTTGATCGTCACGGTCGAGTTGGCCAGTTGCATCAGGTAGGCGTTGGTCAGCCCCGTCCCCGTCGAGTTGACGTCGTTGAACTTGAAGCGGGTCTGCTGCGCCCCCGCGAAGTAGGCCGAGACGGCCGAGCCGGCCGTCACCATGCCGGGGTTGTTGAAGCGGTTGTGGTCTATGTCGACCCCTTTGATCGTCTTGCCGTAGAGGCCGTAGAACGTCTGGTTGCCGCCGCCCGGGTTGCGCATCACGATCGCGTTGTTCTGTATCGTCGCGCCCGTGATCAAACCGTTCATGTAGATGCCATAGGTGTCGGCCGTCGCCGAGAGCGTAGAAATGATCGTGTTCGAGGTGATCCAGACGCTCGTCTGCGCGGTCTGGGTGGCGGCGAGGATGCCGTAGCGGAAGCCCCGGATCGTGTTGGTCGAGAGGTTGACGAGTCCCATGAGATCGTCCTGCAGCCAGATGCCGGCGCCCGAGCTATTGCCCAGGATCGTGTTGGAGGACATGGACAGGCCCACGCTGCTCCCGTATCGATTTGCCTCCACATAAAGGCCGTGTCCCGCGCCGGCGGTCGCCACAAGCACGCTCGCGTTGATGACCGTGTTGGTTGACTCGTACCCGGGTTCAAAATAAACAGCCGTGGAACCTGCGATGTAACAGTTCGAAATCGTCAGGTTTTCCGAGGTATTGACATTGAGAGCGGCGACCCCGTTGCGGACGGATGTCAGGGTGCTCCGAAGGATCGTGCTGTCGTTAACGCCGTACCGGGTATTCACGGCGGAGCTTCTCTGACTAGAGATGAAGCTATCTAAAACCAGGTTGTTATAGCCGTTGTACGTCAGCGCGGTGGCTGCATTATTCGATGTAGCATTTTGATTGCGTATGAAAGATTGCGTGATGGTGTTGTAGGAACCCCACCCGCCCACGGCTCCTTGGCCGCTGCCGTCATCAACACCCATGCTCACCATGGTGCTCCGGACGACGGTGTTATAGGAGCCATCCCAATACAAACCGTAGCCGCCGGTGTCGCTGCGGCTATAGATGAAGCTCTGGCTTACCGTATTCGAGTCTCCATAGATGGCAAGCGCCGATTCTGAGCATCCGGAGCAACTCGTTATCCCGGCTGAGAGGGTGCTCAGGCTGACCGTATTGTAATTGCCGAATAATTCAACACCCTGGCTGTACTGCGCGGGATGATTCGGGTTATCCATCATGGACTGGTCGAATAGATTGTGGTGACACGTGCTGTCATCATTTATTAGAGTTGCAACATATTTATTGGCGCTTGCCGTCACCGTGCTTTGGGAGAGGGTATTGTAAGCGCTGCCTTTTCGAAGAACGAGAGCCAGGGTGTTATAGTCGGCAAAGATAAAGCTTCGGCTGATCGTGTTGGAGGAGGAGTCGCTCAAGGTGAGGACGACGTTGCCGCCCGTGGTCACCATCGTGCTCAAGGTGATCGTGTTGAAAGTCGCGCCGGAGGAGATGTAGACCCCGGAGGAGATCGAGCAGCTCGTGATGACGTTGGAGGAGGCCCCAAGGAGGAAGAGGCCGTACTTGTTGAGCTGGCTGGCCGACATGGTGCTCGCCGAGACGGTGTTGCTCGAGCCTATGATCCACAGCCCGTGCGCCGCCTGGACGGTGATGCTCGAGCGCCAGACGCTGCTGTAGCTGCTGATTTGCACGCCGGCCGTCCAGATGGTGTTGTTGGAGTAGATGCCGACGCTCGATATCGCGATGTTGTGCGAGGACGCATAAACCCCGTACGCCACCGTGTTGGTCGAGACGATCCAGAAGCCTCCTATCGTCACGCTCGCGTTGACGATCTGGAATGCCGCCGTCGAGTTGACCGGGGGGGTGACCGTCGGCCGCGTGCTCAGCGCCAGCCCCGGGTCGGCCTGGATCGTCAGGGTGTCGGTCGAGTACTGGAAGGCGTAGTTCTGGACCGTCACCTGCTCCGAGTAGGTCGAGCTGTCGACGTTGACGCACCAGTTGGCCGGGATGGGCTTGGGCAGGGCGTTGATGGCCGCCTGGATCGTGTTGTACTGGCCGCCCAAGGCCGGCCTGCGCACGACCGAGGTGCGCTCGCAGGGGCCCGCCTGGGCGAGCCTCGGCGCCGCGATGTCGATCGCCGCGATCCAGAGAGCGGGCAGCGCGGCCAAGAGAGCCCGCAGCCGAGCTGCCGAAGCCTGCCGGAGAGCGGCCGGGAGCCGCCCACATATAAACGCGCGCGCGCGCGAAAAAAAAGACCCGCGCGGCCGGGAAATATATGTTTCGCGGGAAAGAGAACGTTCGAAGAATACCGCGGGAAACGACGGGGAAACTTGAGGCCGAAGGGGAGAGGAGAAGTCAGACTCGCGTATATATACAGCGCTACGCTGCCCGCGCCCGCGAACGTGGGGTCTCGCGAATTTCACGCTCTATATATTGATTATATGTGCGAATTTTTTGTTGCGCGCGTGCGTGGTTACGGCGACCTATTCCGCGATTCGCATATCTATGGCCGGCCATAGTTGCGGCTACGGCGCCTGCCACGCTCCGGCGAGGGAACAAGCCGCCGCGGGGATCCGCCCGGCGATACAAAGATAAATTCAGATTTCTAAAAATAAAAGAATAGCACTCAACAATAGAGTATGGACTTTAGATTATTTCGACAAAAACGCCGTCTCCCGCCCCGCGAGAGCCGCAAGCGTCAGGCCACGCGCGATCCGAAAATCCCGCGAGGAACTTTTCCGCGCCTCGGTCGTAATGATGGGTATGGAGAGTCCAAAGACCCAGAGCGCCTTAGGCCGCGCGTCCCTTCCGCGCGGGCCTGCGTTCGATGTATCATGAGCCCCATGGGAAGCGACGACGGCGCCCCCGCGACCAAGGGGGATTTAAAGCGTCTTGAAACCGCGACCAAGCAGGATATTGCGCAACTTGGAGCAGCAACCAAGCAGGATATTGAGCGACTTGAAACCGCGACCAAGCAGGATATCGAGCAACTTGGAGCCGCGACCAGGAAAGACTTCAAGCGGCTTGAGGTCGACATGAAGCAGCTTGAAACCGCGATGAAGCGGGATATCGAGCAACTTGGGACCGCGACCAAGCAAGACATCCAACAGCTTGAAGCCTCGACCAAGGCGGACATCAGCCGGCATGAAGTCTCAACCAAGGAAGATTTGAAGCGACTGGACGACAAGATCGACCGAATAGCAGTGGAAGTTATCCGGCTGCATGGCGGCATCTTCGAAATCAAGGAAACGATGGGGGGGCTTGCGACCAAGACAGACATCTCCCGCATCTTCGAGTATGCCGACGAAATGATTCGCAAAGGCGAAGTCTACAACCAGAAGGCCCATACGCACGGAAAGATGCTCATCGACTTGGAAGATAAAATTCGGAATCATGAGCGGCGCATAACACGTTTAGAAACCGACCCCGCTTCGGCGCAGCCGCCCCTCTAAGCGGATATGAGCTCGCGGCAACCCATGAAATCGCACAAGCCCGACATCCGTTCCCCGCAGCTGTCCAATGAAAAGACCCGGGTCAGAGAATTCAAGAAGGATATGCGGGACCGGAGATCCTAACACCCCCGGTCAAAAATCTCTGCCGGGCGCCCTCATCCTCGGCGCAATATTTTCGAAACCCCTATAAGGCAATAATAACGCGGCGAAACGCATCCATGGCACCGCACCCGCCGTCGTCGATCGGGGGAGAGCTGTCCCCTTTGACGCCCCAGGCTCCGGCCGAGTTGGCTTCGATTTGCTCCCAAGCGGACGCGCTGCGCGCGGAGCTCTCGGCGCTCCTGCTCCTGGGAAATCCCGCCAAGAACGAGGAACTCCTGACGATTTTTCTGCGGGCCGGGCGGGAGATCGAGGAGCTGCTGGCGCGGCTCAACGCGCTCAGCCGCGCCTTCGCGCAGGAAGCGGTAAAGATTTCGCGGGAACTCGAGGAACTGGCCCAAAAGAAGGAGCTCCTCCAGGCCCAGGCCGGCGAGATGCGCGCCAAGGTCTCGGCGGCCCAGGCAGGCTATGAGTCCAAGGTCCGAGCCCTGGAGGAACAGATCGAGGCGCTCCAGAGCCGACGCCGGATCCTGGAAACGAACTCGCGCATCCAGGCCTCGCGCCTGGAGCAGGCCGAAGAGGATCTCAATAAGTCCCGGACCGACCACCGGCTCGCCGAAAAGAAGTGCCTCGCGTTCCAGGAGCGCGCCTTGGAGATCGAGGAAAACCGCGCGGCCCTATCGCGCCAGAACGCCTCCTTGCAGGGCGCCCTTGATGAGCTGCGGCGGCAGGTCGCGCAGC
>JACQPI010000003.1 GCA_016207585.1 Elusimicrobiota bacterium
CCCTCGCCTCGGGATGCCAGCTCCACAATAGATTGTAAGCAAGCTCTTGGAGCCCCCCGATGCGGGGCGGAAGCTGCAAACTTGGGTCGCCGGTCATGGAACGAGCTGATTGTATCAATTAATAAATCGCATTTATCGAGGCGAAAAAATCATCCCAAAAAGATGCCGGGATATCCCCTTGGCGTTGATGCCGAGATCGCCGCGCCGACAGAAGTTATACAATGATCTTGGGGCCCGCATGCGTACGACTCTATTCTACCTCATCCTCACCAACATCCTCGGCGGCTCCTCCTACGCGGCGACGGGTTATGCCCTGCGAGGGCTTTCCGCCGTTGAGCTGGTTTTCTGGAGAACGCTCCTCGGATGCCTGGCGTTTATTCCTTTCTTCGTTCGAGCGCTGAAGCGGCTCCATCTACGCCCCGCGGAATGGTTCCGAGTCGCGGCGGTCGCCTTCCTGGGCTATGCGGCTCCCCTGCTCATAGGGACGCTGGGGCAAGAAACCGCCACCGCCACGAACGCGGCCCTTTTGATAGGAATGGAGCCGGTCTCAATTGTCATTCTTTCGGCAATCTTTCTAGGCGAAGCGCTGACCCTGATGAAGGTAGTCGCGGTCGCCAGCGGCCTCTCGGGAGCGGGCCTCATCGTGCTCCAGGGGATGTCCCCCCGCGATCTTTCCTGGACTTCCGACCTCCAAGGGAACCTTCTGCTGTTTTTGCACGGTTTTTTCTGGTCCCTCTACTCGGTGATCGGGAAGCCCCTTCTGCGCAAAATCGATCCGATGAGTTTCACGGCGCTCACGACGGTCCTCTCATTGATCCCGATCACCGGCGCGGCCCTGCCGGAACTGGCGCGCCGAGGCATCTTTCAGCCATCGGGGACCCTCGTTGCCGCCGTCCTCTTTTTGGGATTGGGAGTTACCTTCTATGCTACGTTCGCCTGGAATAAAGCCCTGGAGCTGGCGCCCGCATCTCAATTGGCCCAGTTCATATTTATTCAACCTTTGGTGGGAGTGGTTTTGGGCGTTTGCCTGCTGCGCGATCGATTCACCTTATGGAGCGGAATCGGCGGCGTGATGATTTTGTGGGGAGTCTATGCTTCGATGCGGGAGTCCCCCGCCACCGCACCGAACCCGACCCAACCTTCCGTCCTGTAAGCGGTCCTCGCTATGGTTTTACAGCGTTGAGCCCTTGATACGCGGGCTCGAAATCTCCGATCGCGATTCTGCCGAAGGCTCGATAGAAACCGCTGAACCGTTCCTGCCGGGCCCTAATCCTGCCGCCATAGCGGCTGCGTGGCGCCAGCCACAGAATACACCGATCCAAAACCTTGCGCCAGTACGGCTTGCGCTCCCATGCCTCCAGGAGTTGGGGAGGAATCGAGGCGAGCAGTTGAACGTCCCTCTCCCAGTGTTCGCGCAGCACCCGAGCCGCCTCGATGAGGCGTCCCGCCTCCGCCCAGCGGGCGAGGTAATTCGCGCCCTCCAAACATTCCAAAGCCTTCCGATCATACTCCTCGACGCGCGCTATTCTGGAAAGTAGTTTCGGTCCCTGGCTTAAATAGGCCTGCCGGACCGATTCTGGGACGGGAACCTGGCGAATGCTTTTTTGGAGCTCTTCGGTCCAAAAATCCTGCCGCGACTCCAGGCGCTGCAAATCCGCCTCCAGCGAAGCCGCGGTGATCCAGCGAGCCGCTTCCTTTTGGCGAGACGCGAGCGCGCGCAAGAGCTCGCCGGTGATGCGAGAGGGGTCGCGGGTAGCGTCGACCTCGTTCCAAAGCCCCGCCAACGCCTGCCGCGCCCGGGCAAGCGCGCTCTCCCGGCGCAACAGTCGCGGGGATATCCGCTTTCCCCGGGCGGCCGCCTCCAGATCGCCAAGCAAGCGCTCGTTCTCGTAGTCTTCCGGACGCAAACCCCGGTCTAGGTTCAGCATCCGCGAGAGCTCCCATATCTTGTACTTTTGGAAATCCCGCGATACTCGATCCAAATCATGCCGCAACTCGTAATAGGGATGCGCCAGGGTCGAGTAGTCGAGCCTGCCGGTCTCCAGAACCCGCGGGGCGCCGGGAACCCGCCGGGCGTTGAGGGCGCTTTGATACGTCTGCACCTGCGGAGAATATCCGGTCGGGTTTACCCCCGATAAGCGGTCGTAAAGCGTCTCCCCGGCGAAGATGGCTCCCCCCGCACCGGACTCTCTTTCCAAAGGCTGAACGGAAGCCTCGGGCGCCGTCAGCACCTTATTCGATTCTCCACCGCGCCCTTCGAATATCTTTTTCAGTATCTCGCGCTGCTGTTCCTCCGAAATTCCGGCCTGTCCGATGATTTCGCTCGACTCTCGTCCCGCCTGGTCCAGGGCCCCCAAAATGCCGCCGCGGCGACCTGGATTGAGCTGGTAAAAACGCACCACGCGACGATACAACGACTCTTCGAAGACGCGCGTTCCATCCCGATCGTCCCGAGCGAACCCGACGGCCAGTTGCGCGGCCTGCTCGGAATGCTCCAGCACCCAAGCCTCAACGGCATCGATCGAAAACGGGGCGCCTTCGGAGCCGCTTAAATACCCTCCAAGGCTTGAAGCTTCGACGCGCCTGGCCAACTTTCGCCGAGCTTCCGGGTCTCGATCCAACAGCCTTTGAACCTCCTTAATGAGCTCCTCGTCCTGCATGACGGACAGTGTCGTTCCCACCGGAGGCCGCGTCCTTTCCCGAGCCAAGCCGTCGTTGAAATAAGCGAGAA
>JACQPI010000021.1 GCA_016207585.1 Elusimicrobiota bacterium
GCACCTCATTGTCTGGTTTCTGGAGCGGGAAGATCGAAAGGCGCAGACCCGCCTGGGATTGAGTGTCAGCCGCAAGTTGGGGGGGGCGGTTCGACGGAATCGGATCCGGCGCCTCTTGAAGGAGGCGTTCCGCCTCAACCGGCATCGCCTCGAACACGGATACGACCTCGTGGCGTATCCGAGGCCGGGCTGTCCTTGGGACGGCTTGAAGGATGCGGAGGACGCGCTTTTAGCCGCGTGCGGCAAGGGCGAGCTCCTTCGGGACGACGGATGATTCAATTTGCAGCCTTGGAACTACTCGGGCTTTTCAGAGCCGTTAGGTCCGCTCTTTTTCCCGCCTGTTGCAGGTTCTACCCATCCTGCACGGACTATGCGGAAGAGGCCCTAAAGCTTCACGGTTGCGTCCGCGCCATCCCTCGCGTCCTCCGTCGCCTGTCGCGCTGCCAGCCCTTCCATCCGGGCGGATTCGACCCGGTCGTTTAGCGTTCGCAAGTTTTACAGGAGGGACTTTCATTTGGACAAGAACCTTGTCTTGGCCGTCGTGTTATCGATCGGAGTTTACGTGGGCTGGTTTCTTCTCGTGGGGCGCCGCGCCCCCATCCCCGTTCCGGGAGCCCCTCCGGCGTCGGTTCCTCTGGTAAAACCCGATCGAGGAAGCGGCTCTTCCGCGAACTCGCAGGGAAGCGCCGCTTCCTCCGCGCGACGGGCTCCCGCTCAAGAGGTGACGCTGGCGACTCCGGAGGCGCAGGCGCGCCTCACCGGCCGCGGAGCGGCCCTGGCGGGATATCTTTTTCAAGGTCCCTTGGGCCGGATCGAACTCATCCATAACCCAGAGCCCGGTTTCTTGGCGACGTGGCCCGAACTGACGTTCGAGCCGCTGTCGATCCGCAAGCCGCGCAACGTCGTATTCCAGGCGGGGCATCCTATTGGCTTCCAAATTCGCAAAGAATTCTTATTCGATCTGGAAGGGCCCCTGCACCGGATCCGCCTGAGCGTGAGCAACCCGGGCCGGCGGCCCCTGCAGGTGCCGCCTTGGGAGGTCGGGCTGGGCCCCGGCTTGGGAACAGTCCCCAGCGAAGAAGCGGAGAACGCCAAATTGCAAAGAGCCGTCGGACTGTTCGCCCCGCCCGCCGGGAAGAAACGGGATGTGCTGGAGATACTCAAGCCGGGGGAACACGCGGGGCTGGGACGCTGGCTCGCCATCGACAACCGTTACTTCTTGGCGGCCGTCATGGCCTCGGCGAACGACTTCGAGGGCTACCGCCTGGAGCGGCATAGCGACGATGCGAAATCCCCTCTGCTGTTTTTGAAGGCCAAGGCCTTGGCGCTGGAACCCGGCGACGTCCATACGTACGAAATTCCTTTCTACCTGGGCCCCAAGGGCATGACCCGGCTGGAGAGCCTGCATTTGGGACTGGAACGTTCGGTTGATTTCGGGTGGTTCCAGTCGTTGGGAAGGCTCGTCCTTAAAATCCTCCACTATTTTCACCGTCTGACGGGCAACTACGGGTGGTCGATCATCCTGTTGACGATATTTATCCAGGCGCTGCTTTTCCCGCTGACCTACAAGAGCTTGAAGGCCACCCTGGGGATGAAGAAAATCCAGCCCGAGATCGCCCGGGTTCAACAAAAGTTCAAGGAGGATCCCAAGCGCCTCAATGTGGAGCTCATGGAGCTCTACAAGTCGCGCGGCGTCAATCCGATGGGAGGCTGCCTCCCCATGCTGGCGCAGATGCCCGTGTTCATAGCCCTCTTCAACACCCTGCGCAACGCGTGGGAGCTCCACGGGGCGCCCTGGATGTTTTGGATCAAGGACCTTTCTACCCACGACCCGTTCTTCGTCCTGCCGATCCTGATGGGGGCGGTCATGTTTTTTCAGAACAGGATGAACCCCATGACGACTTCCGACCCGATGCAGGCGAAAATAATGCAATACGTCCCGGTCATATTTTGCGTCATGTTCTTGAAGTTTCCGGCCGGACTGGTCTTGTATTGGTTCACGAACAGCCTGCTCAGCTTCGGCCAGCAGCTGCTGCTGCGCGACCGGTTGTCTTAACGAAAGCCGTACCTGATTGGAGGCTTCCTATGCGCGAAATAGAAGTGGAGGGAAGGAACGTCACGACGGCGGTTGAGACAGGCCTCTCCGATTTGGGCCTACGCCGCGACCAAGTGGAGGTGGAAGTTCTTCAGGAGGCCGCTCCCGGCTTTTTGGGATTGGGCGCCAAATCGGCTCGCGTGCGCATCCGGGAAAAAATATGGGATCCGACCGGCCAGGCGCAGCCCTCTCGTCCCGAGCGCCAAAGCGCGCCTCGCAAACGGGAACCCTCCACGCCGGAAAACTCGCAGCCGCAGCCCGCTCAGCCGCCGGCGCGCTCGGAGGCTCCCCCGAGACGTTCCGGTCCCCGGGAACGCCGGCCCTACAATCCCTCCGTTCCTTCCGGCTCGCCCTCATCGTCGGGCCGGACCTCGCGAGGCGCCGAACCCACCCGACGTTCCCTGGTGCACGAACCGCCTCCGGACACGGCGCTGGCATGCGAGGAATCGAAGAAGGTCCTCGATGAGATATTGAAGCTTCTGCTCTTGCCGGAGGCATCCGTCTGCGCCTCCTGGGACAGCGCCCAGGTCCGCGTCCTGTGCGAAGTCAAGACCCCGGAAAACTCCGCTTTGACGGATTTCGGAGAGCACTTCCTGGAGTCCCTGCAGTTCCTGGCGACGCTCATTACCAGCCGTCGGCTGAAGCATCCCGTCGCGGTCCAGGTGGACAGCCAAGGGTACTGGAAGGAGAAGGAGGAGGATATCCTCCTCCAGGTCCACCAGGCGATGGAGATGCTCAAGCGCACCAACCACCCCGTCCGGCTCAAGCCGATGGACGCCGTCATGCGGCGATTGGTCCATCGGACCTTGGCGAAGCACCCCGAAATCGAGACCGCCTCCGAGGGAGAGGGGAGCTGGCGCAAGGTCGTCTTGAAGCCGAAGAAGAAATAAAGCGATGCCGGACGTTATCGCCGCGATCGCGACCCCTCGGGGCGAAGGCGCGGTCGGCATGCTTCGTTTGAGCGGGCCCGGCTGCCGCGATCTGGCGGCGTCGTTCCTGCGATGCCGCGCCCCATCGCTTGCGCCGCGCGCCGCGACGCTGGCGACCGCTTGCGCCGACGGCCGCGACTTGGACCGCGTGCTGGTCACCCACTTCCCGGCTCCCCACACCTACACCGGAGAGGAAATGCTGGAAATCACGACGCACGGGTCTCCCTATATCCTCTCCAAGCTGCTCCGGCAGGCGTGCCGCAGCGGAGCGAGGCTGGCCGAGCCCGGCGAATTCAGCCAGCGCGCGTTCCTCAACGGCCGCATGGACCTGGCCCAGGCCGAGGCGGTCTGCGACCTCATCCGCGCGAAGACTCACCGGGCTCATCGCGCCGCGCTGGAACAGCTCCAAGGGGGAGTTTCCCGCCGCATCGGCGATTTGCGGCGCTCGCTTCTCGATCTTCTGGCCGGCGTCGAGGCGGGCCTCGATCATCCGGAGGAGGACATACCGGAACTGGGCGCCGAACGGGCGCTGGAGCGTCTTCAGGGCCTCCAGGTCGAGGTGCGCCGCCTCATTGAGTCCTATCGCGTCGGACGCTTATTGACGGAAGGCGCGCGCATCGCGATCGTGGGAAGCCCAAACGTCGGGAAGTCCAGCCTCCTCAACGCGCTCCTCAAACGCGAACGGGCGATCGTCGACCCGGCGCCGGGAACCACTCGCGACACGATCGAAGAAGACGCCGACCTGCACGGGCTGCGCGCCGTGCTCATCGACACCGCCGGCTTGCGCGCCCGGGCCTCGGGTCCGGTCGAGCGGCTCGGCATGGAGCGTACCCTCCAAGCCTTGGAATCGTCGGACCTGGTCCTGCTCGTCCTGGACGGGTCGCGCCCTCTGGGCGCCGAGGAAGCGGCTTTTCTGCGGCAGACGCGGACCCGCTGCCTCGAGGCGGATCGGCCCCTCCTGCTCGTATGGAACAAATCCGACCTTGCTCCGGAGCTTCGCGCCGAGGATCTGCCGTCCGACTCGGCCGCCGTGAAAGTTTCCGCTCTGCGCGGAATTGGCATCGAACTCCTGGCTCGCCGGATCGCGCGCCTCCTGGGCGCCGACGCCGACGAGGCCCAACAGGGCCTCCTGGTGACCTCCCTGCGTCACCGGCAGAACCTGGAACGGACCGCCGAGTCCCTGGACCTGGCCCGGGCGGAGATAAGCTCCGGCGAAGTGGCCGCGTTGCACCTGCGCGAAGCGCTGGCGGCGCTGGGCGCCCTGACAGGCGAATCCTCTCCCGACGAAGTTCTGCACACGATCTTCTCTAAATTTTGTATAGGAAAGTGATTTACAGGGGGGATATGAAGAAAAAGAAAGCAGCAAGGAAACCCGTACGAACCAAAAAAACCGTCCGTAAGACCGCTCGAAAGTCTTCGAAGGCGGCCGCCAAGCGGCGGCCGGCCGCGAAGCGCAAGGCGCCGTCGGCCGCCAAGGCGAAGACGCGGCTGGCGCCGGGCCTGACGCCCGAAAAGGTGGTCCCCGGAGCGAAGTTCCTCGGGCTCGTGGAGGATTACTTCGCTCACGTCGGCGTCATCGCGACGACGCTCAAGGCCGCTTTGGCGGTCGGCGACACGATCCGAGTGAAGGGACACACGACGGACGTCACCGAACGGCTCGAATCGATGCAGATCGAACACCAGGGCATTCAAGGCGCATCCAAGGGCGACTCGGTCGGCATCAAAATCTCCGGTCGGGCGCGCAAGGGAGATGCCCTTTATAAGCTCTGACGCCTTGGCCGCCCCGTCTCACCAAGACTCCGTCCGTTCGCGGTCCGCCTCGAGGTGGGCCCTGGGGATCCTTGTGGGCATCAACCTGCTCAACTACCTGGACCGCCAGATTCTTTATGCCCTGCTTCCCCTGATCCAGGCCGATCTAGGCGCCACGGACGCCCAGTTGGGGGCTCTCGCCTCCGCGTTCATGCTTGTCTATATGTGCGCGGCGCCGCCCGTCGGCTACTGGGCGGATCGATCCTCCCGCAAGAATTGGATCGCCTTCGGCGTCGGTTTCTGGAGTCTGGCGACGCTGGCTTCGGGACTCGCGGCGGGTTATCGCCAGCTCTTTTGGGCGCGAGCGGCCGTCGGCATCGGAGAATCCTGCTACGGAAGCGTTTCGCCCTCGTTCGTGGCGGAACAGTATCCGAAATCCCACAGGGCCAGGGTTTTGGGCTATTTCTCGATGGCGATTCCAGTGGGCTCCGCCCTGGGTTATATTTCGGGGGGACTCATAGGGGAAGCCTGGGGTTGGCGTCAGGCGTTCTTCCTCGCCGGCATCCCGGGCCTCCTCTTGGCGGCGTTGGCATTTCGATTGCGCGACCCCTCAACGCCCGCTCCCTCGGGCGCCTCCCAACGGCCTTCGGCAGCGCCACTTCCTCGCGGTAGCGCTCGGTCGGGCGCCTCCAAATCCCATCCCTCCCTCGGCGACTACTCGCAACTGTCCCGAAATTCCTCCTTCGTGAGCTGCACCCTCGCGATGGCCGCAATGACTTTCGGGCTGGGGGCCTATGCGGTCTGGATGCCGACTTTCTTCACGCGAAACTGGGGAATGAGCGTCTCGGAGGCCGGCACTCTATTCGGCATATTGACGGTCGTTTCGGGCATAGCGGGAAGCCTGGGGGGCGGCTGGCTTGCGGACCGCTGGATGAGCGGCTCGCCCAAGGCCTATTTCATCATCTCGGGCGCCGGTCTTCTCCTTGCCTTTCCCTTGAGCCTCGCGGCCCTGCTGGCCGACCGTTTCGCAATAGCGGCCTCGGCGATCTTCCTGGCCGAAATCTGCGCCTTCCTGAACATGGGCCCTCTCAATGCGCTCATCGTGAGCGTCACAAAGGTTCCCATGCGCTCGATGGCCTTCGCGGCCAACATTTTCATCATCCATGCGCTCGGGGACGCCATGAGCCCGACGATCGTGGGACTTGTCTCGGACCGCTGGGGCCTGCGGCCGGCGTTGCTGGGCGCGGCGGCCGCCTTGGCGGTGGCCGGCGCGATCTGCCTCTGGGGATCGCGCACCGTGGAACAAGACGCTGTCAACGCCGAGGCGGCCGCGTAAATGGAAACTCGAAAATTCGCGCGCGATCTCCTGCTGAACCCTTCCGAGGCGGTGGCGCGGATCGCCCGATCTCCCGAAGCTCTTCGGGCTTCCGCTATCCTATATATAGCGTTTCTCTGCGCCTCCGCCATCTTCTATGCCCTCAAGCCGGAGAATTTCCCTCCCCCACAGGGTGACATCGAACTCATCCGGGGGCCGGAAGAATCTCGCGGCTTGTGGTTTTGGATCAAAGTGCAGAGTTGGAACCCCTTTCTGTCGCTGGTCTGGACCGTGCTGCTCGGTTGGTTTTCGTCGTTCCTAAAATTTTCCCCGCTCGGGAAGCCGTTGAGCCTCCTGACGGCCGGCGTCATGGGAATGCTGCCGCTCATCCCGATTTTGCTTTATGTGAATCATCTGATCCCGCGTTCCATCTTTTTGGCCGTTTGGCTCGTGTTTTTGGGAGCCATGATCCCGGCCCTGCGCAAACGCGGGGCGTCCTCGTGGAGGCCCCTGCTCTGCCTGGTTCTCTCCGTCAATGTCGTCAACCTGGCCCTCTTGGCGCCGTTCGTGCTCTCGGTCGCACTGAGGACGGCTTGGATGTACCACGGACTTGAATTCGTGCTTCTCTTCTGGACCTTGGGCCTGGGGACGTACGCGCTCAGCCGCCTGGAGGAGCTCTCCACTCCGCGCGCCTTCTGCGCGATATTCCTGTCGATGCTGTGCCAATTCTGGCTGGTGTTCTCGCTCTACTTCCTGGGGCTCGTCCCCAAGGATATCCTCAAGGCGATGATGAGCGTATGAGCTTCCTCTATCCCAAATCCTACGATGTGATCGTCGTCGGAGCCGGCCATGCCGGCTGCGAGGCGGCGCTCGCCTGCGCCCGCTCGGGAGTCGAAACGCTGCTCCTGACCCAGAACCTCGATACGATAGCCCAGATGTCCTGCAATCCGTCCATCGGCGGCATCGCGAAAGGCCAGATGGTCCGAGAGCTCGATGCGCTGGGGGGGGAGATGGCCCGCACTACGGACGCGACGGGCCTCCATTTCAAGATGCTCAACACGGGAAAGGGCGCCGCGGTCAGGTCCCCGCGCGCGCAATGCGACAAGAAGGCCTATCAGTTTCGGATGAAAGACGTCGTCGAATCCCAAGAACACCTGGACGTCAAGCAGGATGAAGGCGCCCAGCTTTGGCTGGAAGGATCGCGCCTGCGCGGCGTTCGTACCAAGCGCGGCAACCGCTACGGGGGACGCGCCGTCATCCTGACGACGGGGACCTTTCTCAAAGGACAGGCCCACGTCGGACTCTCCAGTTTCCCGGCCGGCCGGGCCGGGGAGGCTCCGGCCGAGAAGCTCTCGGAGGATCTGCGGACGCTCGGCTTCGACGTCGCGCGGCTGAAAACCGGAACGCCGATGCGCCTCAACGCGCGCTCCATCGATTTTGCCGTCGTACAGGAACAGCCCGGGGACGAGCCTCCCGTCCCTTTTTCCCACTCCACGCTCCGAATCGTTCAAGAGCAGCTTCTCTGCTGGCTCACCTACACCAACGAAGCGACCCACCGCGTCATCCGGGAGAACTTGGACCGCTCCCCTCTCTACAGCGGCCGCATCAAGGCCTTGGGACCGCGCTATTGCCCATCGGTGGAAGACAAGGTCGTGAAGTTTCCTCAAAAGCAGCGGCATCTCGTTTTTCTGGAACCAGAAGGGCGGCACACCCGGGAGATATACGTCAACGGCCTTTTCACCAGCCTCCCGGAGGACGTGCAGCTCCGCATGGTCCGGTCGATCCGCGGCCTGGAGCGCGCCGAGATGATGCGGCCGGGCTACGCGATCGAATACGACTTTTGCCCTCCGACCCAGCTTCGCCCGACGCTCGAGACGAAGCGGATCGACAACCTTTACTTTGCGGGCCAGATCAATGGAACGACGGGCTATGAGGAGGCCGCGGTTCAAGGGCTCGTGGCCGGGATCAACGCCGTCTTGAAGCTCAGAGGCCTGGAGCCCTTTATCCTCCGCAGGGACGAGGCGTACATCGGCGTGCTCATCGACGATCTCGTCACCAAGGGGACCGACGAGCCCTACCGGATGTTCACCGCGCGCGCGGAGCATCGGCTCCTGTTGAGGACCGACAACGCCGATCTGCGCCTGATGGATCACGGGCGCCGCCTCGGTCTCGTCTCGCCGCACCTCCACCAAAGATTCTCGAGATATCGGGACTGCATTGGGAGCCGTCCGGAACCCGCGGGCTGGGACGAGGAATCTCTCTCGCCATGGTCGCTGCGAAAGGCCGAGGAGCAGGCCGCGATCCAACGCGCCTACGCGCAGTACATCGTCCGCCAGCACCGCATGGTGCGGCGCTTCGAAAAGCTCGATCCCATACCGATTCCGGAGGATTTTTCCTACGACCTTTTGAACGGCTTCCTCCATGAGGCCAGGCAAAAACTCTCGCGCATCCGGCCCGTGACCTTGGGACAGGCGTCGCGCATTCCCGGCGTCACCCCCGCCGACATCCAGGTCTTATGGGTCCACCTGGAAAAGCGCCGGCGTACATCGGACTGCGCCGACGCGCGCGAATCGTCTCCGGCCGCCGTGGAGAAACCATGAGGGCGCCCCGCCGGCCCTCCGCCGATCCCTCTCCCGGGGCCTTTCTTCTTACGGACGCCCTTCGGGAGGAGATGTCGCGGTGGCTCGCTCCCTTTGACATCACGATCGGCTCGACGCAATGGCGGCGGGTCGAATCCTATCTCGGAGACGTCGAACGGGAAAACCTAAAGATGAACCTGACGTCGGATTCCAAGGAGGCCCTGCTGCTGCGCCATATCGCGGACGGTTGGGTCGCCTCGGCGGCCCTGCGCCGTCTTCTAAAGGCCGTCCTGGAGCCGCGGATCCTCGATCTCGGGGCCGGCGCCGGATTCGTGGGCGTGGCGATCAAGATCGCCTGCCCCGAAATTTCCGTATCCCTGATGGAATCCTCCGAAAAGAAGTTCCGGTTCCTGAATTGGGCGGCGGCGCGCGCCGGTCTCCCGGGACTCCGGGTTCTTCCGGCGGCACCGGGCGCGATAACGCGGCCGGCGCCGCGCGCAGGGGGCAACTCCTCTAGCGCGGCATATGACGCGGTCCTCGTGAGAGCGGTCGCTCCCCTTGAAAAGGAGATAAGCCTCGCCCTCCCGTTCGCCCGCGAAGACGCCGGCCTGGTGATCGCCTTCCAGACGAAGCCGCGCACGATAGTCGGCATGGAGCTGCTGGAAATATTTCCATACCGCCTCCCGCGGGAGAGCTCCGAAAGGCATCTCGTGATTCTACGGAGGAGTTCATGAACCTTCTCAACCGGTACTTCGCGCCTTTCGCGTCCCTGCTCATCCTGTCCGCGGTTTATTTCAGCGAGCCCGACCGGAAGACGGTCGTCCTGTCGATCGGCGTGTTGGCAGTCGCGATAGCGGTCAACGGGTGGTTCGCCAAGAACACCTATCATTTCGTCGGCTGGGCGGGGCGGCTGCGCACGCTGCAGATCTGGCTCAATTACGTCTGGACCCTTCCCCTCTTCTATCTCCTGCACGGCTTCTGGGCGCCCATGTGGCTTCTCTTCGTGATGGCTCCGGTCACGGCCGCGCTCTATCAAGGTCGCCTCCAGACGTTTGCAACCTCCATGACCTCCGGTGGGACGATGCTGGCGCTCTACTGGATCCGGGCGCGCTCCAACGGACTCGAGCTCGGAGGCGTCGTTTGGGGCATGGCGGTCGTCCACGCCGCCTTCATCGTCGTCTTCAGCCTTTTCATCCACGCCCTGGCCGAGACGGCCCTGCGCCTGCGGGACGTCTCCAACCGCTAGGGGGAAAAGGCGCAATTCCTCTCGCGCGGCACCATACTTTCCTACGCCGCGCATACCAACTATGGCCGGCCATAGCTCCGGCTTCAGTGCCGCGGACAAGGGAACTGGGCAGTGGTCCTTTTTACAGTTTTCTATGAAATGCCAAAATGGCATTTCATACAGAATGGGATATCCGCACGCCCGGGCCTGGCCTTACTGAGCCTCGCGGAAATAATGGATATGCCGCGAGGCTCAGTATCTTCGAGCAGGTCATTGCGGGTGAGAACTGGGCGAAGCCCGGCCCGCAGAACGGAGATGTAGAACCTGTTGCAATTTTTCTATTTCCGGCTACACTAGGAGCCTGGGCGGCCTCACGCCGCCGTTAGAATCCGAATGGATATACTGCTCAAGCTGAGGCTGCTTTTGTGGGGCATGGTGCTGGCGCTGTGGGGAGTCATCGCCTATCAATTCCTCGGCCCCCAGCCCGAGGACGGCGCGCTGGGACGCATGCGGTGGATTTCGAACCCGTTTCCCCAACGCCCGATCCCCTCCTCGATGCTCTCGGATCCCCCTGCGCTCGTTCCCAACACGCGCGCGCCGCTTCATTCCCAGACTTCGACTCCCCGGTCGCTCGCCACGATCCTCCAACCCGGAAGCATCCCTCGCCGCGCGGAACCTCCGGACGGGCGCGCCATCGTGCCGCGACGCACCGCGCGCCAATCCCATCTGACGAAACCGCTGCCGACCAGGCCGGGCATGCTGGATATCGGGAGAAGGGAGGTCGGAGAGATCGTCCGCCCGCACGAGGAAGCGCTCCCGGAGGACGAAACCGTTCCCGTCGGGTTCACCCGGACGACCACGCGCCACTTTTTCGTCTTTTCGGAAGGGGGACCGCCCGGCAACAAATTCCTGGAAACGCTCGAAACTCTGCACGGCAATATCATGCTCGACCTCGCTTCCTTCTCTCCCTGGGCCCGGGACGAGCGGGTGTCGATCTTTCTCTTCAATAATCAGGAAAGCTACCGAATGGTCACCGGACGCCCGGCATGGTCGGGCGGCGCCAGCTCGGTTTCCAAGAGAAAGATATACCTCTACGAGAGCGAGGAGCTCATCGGAATACTCGCGCATGAGCTTTGCCATATCTACTTCGACAGCTTTTTCCAAGAAAAGGGGTCCTCGAACCCGCTATGGTTGAGTGAAGGAATGGCGACGCTCGTGCAGATCGAGCGCGGCCTGACCGCGCCGAACTGGCTTCCCGAAAACCTCGACGTCCTCTATGAAGGAGGAGGCTACTCGCTCGCCGACCTGATGAAGGTCGAAACGACCTCCGGGGCGAAAGACGACAATGTGCGCCTGTGGTACACGCAGTCCTACAGCGTCGCCCGCTTCTTGAACCGCGCTCAATGGAAGTCCTCCTTCTACCGCTTCAGCCGCAACCTCCGCGACGGGCTCCCCGTCGGCACCGCGTTGTACCGCGCCTACGGGATGCCCTTCAACCGCATCAAAGCTCTCGAGTACGCGTGGCGCTACGATATCGAAACGCGCCGCATCACCGACCTCCAGCTCAATAATCCCTAAAACGGTTTTCCCCTCTTAAAGCGCCGGCGCTCACGGCGCCCGCCGCGCATTTCACGCGCCTCGACGCCTTTTTTTGAGACGGCGAAAACGGTTTTTAAATTCGCCCTTGACAGGATTGGGGTTATCCCCTATACTTCGAATCCAAGTGGTTGATTGTGGTGAAAAGTGGTGAAAAATGGTGGAACCCCCTGACGAGGCCCGATGCCCGCGCTGATCGGCCGATACGAACACGCGCTGGACGCGAAGAACCGCGTCTTCGTTCCCGCGCGCTACCGAGAGCTGCTCGCGGCGGAGCAGGGCCGCCATTTCATCCTATCGATCGGGCTCGACCGCTGCCTCTATCTTTTCCTTCCGTCCCAGTGGGAGCAGCTTCTCACCTCCCGGCAGGAGGAATTCCGGCTCAAGGACAAGCGCAAGCAGCGCGCGGTTCGCCGCGTGCTCTTTTCCAACGCGGTGGAGGCGCCGGTGGACGAGCAAGGCCGCATCCTCATCCCCCAGGAACTCAAGGGGTACGCCGGGCTGCGCAAGAGGATCGTCATGGCGGGCAGCGGCACGCGCGCGGAATTGTGGGACGACGCCCTCTTCGCCAAGGAGCACGCGCCCGCCATGAACTTATTTAGGAAGATGAGCGCAGACGTAGACTTATGAGCCCGACCATGACGCGGTTCCACGAATATACGCATCGCCCCGTCCTTCTAGGAGAGGCCTTGGATCTCATGATCACCGACCCCGACGGCCTCTATCTGGACGCGACGATCGGGCTGGGGGGGCATGCCGAGGCGATCCTGCGGCGCCTATCGGCGCGAGGGCGGCTCTTGGGGACGGACATGGACCCGGAGGCGCTGCGCCTGGCGAGCGCGCGGCTCGATCCTTTTTCCGACCGCGTACGTCTGCTTCAGGAGAACTTCCGCCGCCTAGGCGATATTTTGGAGCGGGAGAAATTTTTCCCGCTGGCCGGGGCGCTCTTCGACCTGGGCGTCTCGAGCCTTCAACTGGATAAGGCCTCGCGGGGCTTTAGCCTCCGGCTCGAGGGGCCGCTCGACATGCGCCTGGATCCTTCCAATCCGCTGACGGCGGGCCGGATCCTCAACGAGTGGCCCGCCGAGCAGCTGGCCCTGCTATTTAAGGAATTCGGCGAGGAACGCCACGCCCAGTCGATCGCAAGAAAGATCGTGCAGCGGCGCGGTAAGAAACCTTTTGAGACTACGCTGGATCTCAGCCGTTTCATCGAGTCTCAATTCTCGAAGCACGCCGGCGGAATTCATCCCGCAACGCGCGTCTTCATGGCGCTTCGCATCGCGGTCAACCGCGAATTGGAGAATCTCACCCGTGGACTCGATGGCATTGTGCCCTACCTGCAAACCGGGGGCCGCATCGCGGTCATCACCTTCCATTCCCTCGAGGATCGGATCGTAAAGAACGTGATGAGATCGTTCATAGATCATGGACACTGCCTTGAGGTGACGCCTTCTCCCGTGCGTCCGACGTCACGCGAGGTCGACGAGAACCCGAGATCGCGCAGCGCGAAGCTGCGCGTCGTGGAGAAACAATGATGAGGGATCATGGCGTGCATCCGGTCGGCGGCTACGAACCGGCGTCCATCGTGGAGATAGATGCCGTGCCGAGCTTTCTATTCGCTCGGCAACGGGTCATTCGCCTGGCTCCGCTGGACAGCTCGGCGCATGCGGGATACGTCTGGAGGAAGATATTCCTCAAGGACAGGCGCATCCCATAGGAATACGATCTGATGGGCACCCTCACGGCGCGGGTGCCCATCGCCCTTTGACTGCATTCAAACAATGACTCGTAAACGGACCGCGGGGGGGATCCTGGCGGCGCTTTGGATCTTCGTCCTGGTCTGGGAACAGATACAATCCATCCGGCTCGGCTATGAACTGGAGCGTACTCGCCAGGCCGTAGAGACACAGCGGGGGCGCAACGCCTATCTGCGGCTCGATCTCCAAAGGGAAAGCTCCCCCGAATGGATTTCAAGCCTGGCGCGCGTCCGCTTGGGCATGTCGCCGCTGTTGCCGGAAAACTTGATTCTATTGGGGAGCGCCCCCAGAGCTCTCGAGAGTCGAGAATCCCGGCGCGCCCTGCGGAAACGCGAGCCGTCCGGGACTTTGCTGAGCCGCTTGTTGACCGTGTCGGCGGCCCGCTAGCAACGCTGGGAACTGACCCGTATGACAAGCAAGTCGCGTTTGACGTGCTGCACCCTGTTGTGCCTCGTTCCTCTGCTCCCCATCACCGCCCGTCTTGGAGAGCTTCAAATCCTGCAGCATCGCGAACTCTCGAGCCGGGCCGTAGGGCAGATGAATCTGGAGTCCATCCAGATCGCTTCCCGCGGCCGCATCCTGGACCGTTCGGGGAAGGTATTGGCGGAGTCCCTGCCGTCCTGGTCGAGTTTCCTGGACCCCTCGCTCGTCAAATCGCGGACGAAAACGGCCGACCTGCTCGCCGATGTCATGCAGGTGGGCCGAGCCGAGATTCTGCGAAAGCTCCGGGCGCCCAACCGCTTCGTATGGTTGAAACGCAAGATAACCCCCGAGGAGCGGGATTCCCTGATCCGCCTTAAGATCGACGGGGTCGCCGTCCTTGAGGACGCCCAGCGCTTTTACCCTAATGATAGAATCGCGCGGGGGCTACTGGGCGCCGTGAGCGTCGACCAGAAGGGCCTTTCGGGCTTGGAATCGGCTTACGAGAGCGACCTGGCCGGAACCCCCGGGACACTGCGCTTGATCCGCGACGGCTCAGGCCGTCACGTGCTTCTGGCGGCCCGGGAGCAGCGGCAAGCGCCTCCCGATCTCATACTGACGATCGATCAGAACATGCAGCATTTCGCGCATGCGGCCCTCCAGGAAGGGGTGGCGCGCCATGAGCCGAGACAGGCCCTGGTCATGGTCCAGGACTCGCGCAGCGGCGACCTGCTGGCGGTCGCCTCCCATCCGGAGGATCCGTTGAAAAATCCCGCCGTTCAAGAGACCTTCGAACCCGGCTCGACCTACAAGCTGGTTACGATGGCCGCCGCCCTCGAGGAAAATTGGGTCGGGATCGGGGACGAATCGAGCGGCGAAGGGGGGCGGTGGGAAGTCTCGCCGAGGGTCACGATCAAGGATCACGAGCCCCTGGGAACCATCACGATCGCCGAGGCTTTCGAAAAATCCTCCAACATCGTCCTGGCAAAGCTCGGACTCGCGCTCGGCCCGGACCGGTTTTACTTCTACTCCCACGCCTTCGGCTTCGGCGTGCGCACGGGCATCGACCTTCCCGGCGAGAGCCCGGGACATGTGCGCAACCTGGGCCTGAAGGAGCGCGTGGAGCTCGCCAACAACTCCTTCGGGCAAGGGCTGTCGGTCACCGCCCTCCAGATGCTAAACGCCTATACGGCGGTCGCCAACGACGGAGTTCTCCTGGAGCCCCGTCTGGTGATGGAGGCGGGGCGGCGCAAGACCTCCGCTTCGGCGGTCGTACGCCGCGTCGCGGGCCGGGAAACGATCCAAACCCTGAAACGACTTCTGGAGGGAGTCGTGGAGCGCGGGACCGGAATCGCCGCGGCGGTTCCCGGCTACCGGATCGCCGGCAAGACGGGAACCGCCCAGAAATTGGACGAGACGACCCGGCGCTATTCCGCGACGGATTACGTCGCCTCGTTCGTCGGTTATGCTCCCTCCAGAAGCCCGCGCTTCACGATCCTGGTGTTGATGGACAGCCCGCGGAAGGGTTATTATGGATCCGACGTGGCCGCACCCCTATTTTCCAAGCTTATGCGACAACTTCTGGCCTACGACGGCATCGCGCCGGATGCGGCGCCGGACCCTCCCGTCCATGTCCCCGTGTTCTCCAGGCGTCCTCTTGTCCCCGGGCCCGCGCACGCCCCTTCCGCGCTCCGGGCGCCGTGAGACTCTCCGAATTGCTGCACGGCCTGGAGGTTCGCCGCGCTTCCGGGTCCCTGACGGGGGAGATACTCTCTTTGTGCTACGATTCGCGTCGGGCCGCTCCGGGATGCCTGTTTTTCGCTCTTCCGGGCGCCCGTACGGACGGGAACCGGTTCGCTCGCGAAGCGATCGAAAAAGGGGCGGCGGCGGTGATGAGCGAACTGCCCCAGCCCCCCGCCCCGCTCATCGCCGCCCGCCGCGGCCCAGGAGCTTCCGGGGTGATCTGGATCGAGGTGGAAAACGTGCTCGAGGCGATGAGCCGGGCCGCGGCGCTCTTCTACGAACGCCCTTCCCGGCGGCTGACGCTGCTCGGCGTCACGGGCACCAACGGCAAGACGACCACGACGTATCTTCTGGAGTCCATCCTCGCGCGCTCGGGCGCGAGCGCCGGGGTCATCGGAACGGTCGATTACCGGCTTCGCGGCAGGCCCGTTGAGAAGGCGTCCAACACGACCCCGCTGTCCGCGGATCTTCAGCGGCTCCTGAGCCAAATGCGCGCGCGCGGCGCCACCCACGTCGCGATGGAGGTCTCGTCGCACGCGCTGTCGCTTCATAGGGTCGACGACGTGGATTTCGACGTCGCGATCTTCACCAACCTCCATCGGGACCATCTCGATTACCACAAGACGCCGGAGCGCTACTTCGAGGCGAAGGCCCGCCTGTTCGATTTGCTGTGCCGGGTCGACACGGCGAAGAAGCGCCGCGCGGCCGTCCTCAACGCCGACGATCCGAAAACGGAACCGATCAAACGCAGGGTCGTGGACGCGGACGTCGTGACGTACGGGTTCGACGCCTCGGCGGACGTTCGAGGGCTGTCGTGCCATGTCGGCCTGGAAGGGACCTCCCTGCGGTTGCGCCACCGAACCGGGGAGTGGCTGGCTCATCTAAAACTGATCGGCCGCTTCAACGCCGCGAACGCCTTGGCGGCCGCGGCGGCGATGCTGTGGCTGGGTCACGAACCCAGGAAGATCATCGAGGGCCTGGAGGCCCTGTCCCACATTCCGGGCCGCCTCGAGCCGGTCAAAATCCGGGGGAACTTCCGCGTCTTCGTGGATTACGCCCATACCGACAGCGCGCTGCGCCTGGTCCTGGAAAACGTGCGCACGCTTCCCCACCGCAGGGTTCTCACCGTCTTCGGCTGCGGAGGGGACCGCGATAAGACCAAGCGCGGGCCGATGGGAGCTGCCGCCTGCGACTTGAGCGACCTTGCGATCCTCACCAGCGACAATCCGCGCACGGAGGATCCCCGGGCGATTCTCTACCAGATCGAGGAGGGCATCAAGAGCGCCGGACGCCAAAATTATAAAATAGTTCCGGACCGGCGAGAGGCGATCGCGGAGGCGATCCGCCAGGCGCGCGAAGGCGATATCGTTCTCATTGCCGGGAAGGGGCATGAAACGTATCAAATCCTCAAGGACCGCACCATTGCCTTCGATGACCGGGAGGTCGTTCGCGAGATATTGAGATGAAGCTGAACCTGACTTGGGGCGCCTTGGCGCGAGTCTGCGGCGGCGTCTTGACGCGCGGCGCGGCGCAAGCCCCATGCGACTGCATTTCAACCGATACCCGCCGTCTGAAGCCCGAGGAGGCGTTTTGGGCCCTGCGCGGCGCGCGAACCGACGGCCACGGCTTCCTGCCGGCCGCGCGCAAGGCCGCCGGCTGGATCGTCTGGCGGGAGGCGCCGTTGCCTTCCGACCTTCCCCCGCACGTCCTGGCGGTGCCCGACACGTTGAAAGCGCTGCAGGCCCTGGCGGCCTTCCATCGCCGCCGCTTCGACATCCCGGTCGCGGCGATCACCGGGTCGAACGGAAAAACGACGACCAAGGACATGTTGCGCGCTATCTGCGCCCGGCAGGGCCGGACCTGCGCGACGACGGGCAATCTCAACAACCAATTCGGCCTGCCCCTTTCCATCCTGGAGCTCCTGCCGGAGGACCGCTTCGGGGTGTTCGAGCTGGGGGCCTCCCGTGCCGGGGAGATTGACGCGTTGACCCGCATCGCGGATCCCACCGTGGCCGTCCTGACCAATATCGGCCCGGCCCACCTCGAATTCTTCGGAAGTCTCGAGGGAGTCTTCAAAGCCAAGACCGAGATCCTCGCGGCCGCCGGGCCGCAAACCCGCTTCGCCATCAACATCGACGACGCTCGGCTGGCCAACCTGGAAGCGGCCCTGGGCCCGCGGGCCCTCACCTACGGCGCGAGCGAACGGGCCGTGGTGCGCTTGACGCGGGAAATCGGCTCCGCAAACACCTCCTTCACGCTCGTCATCCAGAGGCGCCAAGTCCCGCTTCAGCTTGCCGTGGCGAGCCGCATCCATCGCCTCAACGCCCTGGCGGCGGCCGCAGGCGCGGTCGGCATGGGGCTCGGCCCGAGCGACATCGCCCAAGGGCTCGAAGCCTTCCGGCCTTCGCCCCTGCGATTCGAGCTGCGTCCCCACGCCTCCGGCGCCGCGTTCGTCGTGGACGCCTATAACGCCAATCCCGCTTCGATGAAGGCCGGAATCGAGAGCTTCTGCGAGGCCTATCCGAAATCAAAACGCATCCTGGTTCTGGGGGACATGAAGGAGCTGGGAGCCGATTCCGGCTCTCTTCACCGCGAACTGGGGGAGTGGATCGCGGCTCAAAACGTCTCGGCCGTCTTCCTGGCCGGACAGGATATGCGGCACGCCTTCGAGGCGATCCAAAAATCCTCGAAACGCATCGAAACGATCCATGGCGGCGACTGGAAAGTCTGGCTTCGCGCGTTGAAGGAGCGTCTCTCCCCGGATGCCGCCGTGTATTTCAAGGCTTCGCGCGCCATGGCGTTCGAGGAGCTGGTCGCCAAACTCTAGGCCTATGCTCTATTATCTTCATGGGCTGCGGGATTTCTGGAGCCCGCTCAACGTTTTCCAGTACATCACGTTCCGCACGGGCGCAGCGGCCCTGAGCGCCCTGGGGATATCCCTCGCGCTGGGCCCGCTCGTCATCCGGTTGCTGCGCCGATATAAAGTGGAGCAGATACAGAGGACCGACGGTCCGGCGACCCACCTCGTCAAGCATGGGACGCCGACGATGGGGGGAATCCTTCTTTTCGCGGCGGTCCTCTCCTCGGCGCTCTTGTGGATGAAACCCGATTCGCGATTCACATGGCTCCTGCTGGGCGTAACGGCCGCGTTGACCGCCGTCGGCTTCCTGGACGATTACCTCAAGTTGGTGCTGAAAAATTCGAAGGGAGCCTCATCGAGATTGAAGTTCACGGTTCAAACGGTCGTCGCCCTGGCGGCGGCGATGTACCTGGCGGCCGATCCGCCCAACGCCGCTTATCTCACGAAAGTCTTCATCCCTTATACAAAGGGATTCTCCATCGATTTGGGACCCCTCTATTTTTTCCTGGCGATCTTGGTGATCGTGGGTTCCTCGAACGCGGTCAACCTCACCGACGGATTGGACGGCTTGGCGGCCGGAAGCATCCTGTTTTGCGCGATCGCCTACGGCGTGTTGGCGTATGTGGCGGGCAACGCGAAATTCGCGGCCTACCTGCGCATCATTCCCGTCGAAGGCGCCGGGGAGATCGCGGTGTTTTTGGGAGCGATCGCGGGCGCCTGCATGGGCTTTCTGTGGTACAACGCCTACCCGGCCCAGATGTTCATGGGCGATACGAGCTCCCTCTTCCTGGGCGGCGTGATCGGGACGGTAGCTCTATGCATCAAGCAGGAGCTCCTCCTGCCGATCGTGGGTGGCGTATTCGTCGCCGAGACGTTTTCCGTCATCCTCCAGATGTCTTCCTATAAGCTCAGGAAGGGCAAACGGATATTCCGGATGGCTCCCCTTCACCATCACTTCGAGCTCAGCGGCGTCGCAGAACCCAAGGTCACTGTCCGGTTCTGGATCGCGAGCATCGTCTTGATGCTTGCGGCGCTGGCCTCTCTCAAGATACGTTAGTGGATCCGTCCATGGATCGATTCGACCCCAAGCTGCTGCGGAAGAAACACGCGGGCATCCTGGGGCTCGGCCGCTCCGGCCTCCAGGCGGCGAATCTCCTCGCCAGGAAAGGATTCAAGGTGCTCGTTTCGGACCGGCGGCCGCGCCGCGAAACGGCGCTCCTGGCGCGCAAGCTGCGTCCCGGCGTGCGTTGGGAAGGGGGAGGGCATTCGGACAAGCTCCTGCGCTGCGCCTTCGCGGTGAAAAGCCCCGGCATCGCAAGCCACGCTCCCATCCTGGAGAAGCTGCGCAAGGCCGGCGTGCCGGTGTTCAGCGAGCTGGAAACGGCCCTTGCGTTCTGCCCGGCGCGCGGCGTCGTGGCGGTGACGGGCACCAACGGGAAGACGACCACGACCCTGCTGCTCGCCTCCATCTTCAAGGCCGCCCGCCGCGGCCATCACGCCGCCGGGAACCTGGGGATTGCGCTCTCGGCCGTCTCGCCCAAAGTCAAAAAAAAGGACACCCTGATCCTGGAGGTATCCAGCTACCAGCTCGAGGACAGCCGCTATTTCCGGCCGAGCGTCGGCGCCCTCCTCAACGTGACGGCCGACCATATCGATCATCACGGCGGCATGTCCCGTTATATCCAGGCCAAGGCGCGCCTCTTCCACCGGCAGGATCGAGAGGATTATTGCGTCTTCAACGGCGACGATCCCATCGTGGTCAAGCTCTCGCGGCAATGCCCCGCCCGCAAGCTCTTCTTTTCCCATCATCGCCGGACTCTCAGCCATGCCTGGATCGACTCTGGAAAAATTTGCGTCAAGCTCCCCCGCCAAGCCAAGGAAACCCGGCTGAGCCCGCCCAAGCTGCCGGGGCTCCATAATCTTGAGAATGCGATGGCGGCCGCCCTGGCGGCGCTGGCCTCCGGAATCAAGACGGCATCGATCCAGAAGGGCTTCAAGGGCTTTAAGGGGGTCGAACATCGCCTCGAGCCCTGCGCGGCGGTCCGCGCGATCCACTGCATCAACGATTCCAAGGCGACGAACGTCGAGTCCACCCTGACGGCGTTGAAGGCGCTTTCCGATTTTCGGGCCCCGCGCATTCTCCTGATTCTCGGCGGGCTCCACAAGGGCTACCCCTATACGCCCCTTCGGTCCTTTCTCGGCACCACGGTCAAGGGGATACTGACCATCGGCAGCGCCGCGCGCAAGGTCGAGGAGGACTTGAGCGGCTGCGTCCCGATTTTTCCCTGCTCGACGCTGAAAGACGCGGTCAAGATCGGCCTTCAAGTCGGAGCCAAGGGGGATATCCTGCTCCTCTCGCCCGCCTGCGCCTCGTTCGACCAGTTCCAGGACTTCGAGGACCGCGGCCGGCAGTTCAAGGACTTCCTGCGCAAGGCGCGGGCGGGCAAGCTTTGAATCGGGAGCGCTGACGCAACCATGCGACGAGCGGGCCGGATCGACTACCAAATAGTGACGCTCAGCCTCGGCCTGCTCGTATTCGGGTTGGTGATGGTTTATTCGGCGAGCGCCATCTGGGCCGACCAGCGCTATCACGATTCCCTCTATTTTCTCAAGCGCCAGGCTCTGTGGATATTGATCGGGCTGCCGATCATGGCGCTCTTGTCCCGGCTGGACTACAACCGGCTCAAGGAGTGGATTTGGCCCCTGTTGCTTCTCAACGCGGTCAGCCTCTTGGCCGTATTGTTCACGTCGCCGGTGGGAGGCGCCAGGCGCTGGATTCGATTCGGGCCGCTCGGCTTCCAACCGGCCGAGTTCACCAAGCTGATCCTCGTCCTGTTTTTGGCCGACTACATAGACCGTAAACGCAGCAAGGTCGACTCGGCGCTCAAGGGGCTCGCGGTGCCGTGGGCCGTGATGGGTATTTTTCTGGGGCTCATCGCGCTGGAGCCCGATCTGGGAACGCCGGTCCTCATATTCCTCATCGCAAGCATCACCCTGTTCATCGGAGGCGCCCGGGCGCGCTACGTCCTGGGCGTCATCGCCTGCGCCGTCCCGGTCCTGGCCTATGAAATACTCCGTTACCCCTACCGCCGGCAGCGGCTGGCGCATTTTCTGCAGCCCTGGTCGGATCCCAGGGGCTCGGGCTACCAGATCGTCCAATCGATGCTGGCGGTCGGCTCCGGCGGTTGGTTCGGCCGGGGGCTGGGGTCCTCGCAGATCAAGCTCATGTACCTTCCCGCGCCGCACACGGATTTCATATTCCCGATCATCGCCGAGGAACTCGGATTGCTCGGAAGCCTGGGGCTCCCGCTCCTCTTCGCGGTTTTGTTCACGCGGGGAATGAGGATCGCGCGCACCGCGCCCAACCTCTTTGGAGAGCTCTTGGCCTCCGGCATCAGCGTCTGGATCGTTCTCCAGGCCTACTTCAATATCGCGATGTCCATCGGCCTCCTGCCGACGAAGGGCGTCCCTCTGCCTTTTTTCTCCTCCGGAGGATCGTCCATTCTGGTCACCCTGGCCGGCATCGGCATCCTTCTGAGCATCTCCCGCCAATGCAGCCGGACGGTGGCGATCTCATGAAACGCATCGTGCTGGCTTGCGGCGGGACGGGGGGACATTTCTATCCCGGCTACGCCTTGGCCTGCGCCCTGAGAACCCGCGGCTGGGAGCCCCTGTTCATCCTGCGCAAGGAAGATCCGGCCATCCCAACCCTGGAGGCGGACGGTTTCCCGTACGTCGAGCTGGACCTGCGCGGTCTTTCCCGAACGCCCGGGCTGGGCTGGGCGTTCTTCGGATTCAAGCTCCTCTCGAGCCTGCGCATCGCCCGCAACATCATGCGCTCTTTCGACCCCCGATGCGTCGTCGGGATGGGGGGGTACCTGACGTTTCCAATCGTCGCGGCCGCGCGCTGGAAACGCATCCCCTCCTTGATCCACGAATCGAACGCCGTGCTCGGCCTCGCCAACCGGGCCTGCCTGCCCTTCGCATCGAAGGTTGCTCTAGGCCTGCCGATCTCCGGCATCGCCCATGGGCCCGGAAAACGTTACGAACTGGCCGGGACCCCGGTGCGAACCGAGCTACAAAACCTGCCCGCGCCTCAAGAAGCCCGGCGGGCCCTGGGTCTCGACCCGGCGCTTAGAACGATTCTCATCTTCGGCGGCTCCCAGGGAGCCCGCAGCATCAACCGGGCCGCCCCGGAAGCAGCCGGGGCTCTTGGGGCTCGCCGACCCGATTGGCAGATTTTACACCTCAGCGGGACCGGCGAGGAGGAGGCGGTGAAGGAGGCCTACAAAAAAACAGCCATCCGCGCCGTGGTCAAGCCCACCTTACGTGGAATGCACCAAGCCTACGCCGCGGCGGACTTGGTTGTCTGCCGGGCGGGGGCCAGTACCTTGGCGGAACTGTGCGCGACGCGGCGCCCCGCGATACTGGTCCCTTATCCCGCGGCGGCCGCCGATCACCAGGAAGCGAACGCCCTCATCCTGGCGCGTGCCGGCGCGGCCCGTCTGATTCTCGACAAGGACCTCTCCGCGCCCGCCCTGGCCAACGAGCTCGAAGATTTGATATTTTCTCCGCAAGTCCTTGAAAAGATGGCCGGGCGCTATGAGTCCCTCGGACTTCCGGCTCCGGCCGAGGCGCTTTCGGCGCTGGTGCGCGCGGTCGAATCCCTCGGCTCCTCCCGCCGGCCATGATGACATGAGAAAACCCACGATCCTCATCGTCAACGATGACGGCATCTACGGCCCCGGCCTGCGGCCGTTGATCCAGTCCCTCAAGAAGATCGGTTCGGTGACCATCGTCGTCCCGGACCAGGAGCGCTCGGCCGACAGCCACGGCCTGACGCTGCACAAGCCCCTGCGCGTGCGGGAGGTCTCGAAAGATTTCTACATCCTCAACGGCAGCCCCGCCGACTGCGCGCGCTTCGGCATCCTGGAAATCCTCAAGGAAGAGGCGCACCTCGTCGCCTCGGGAATCAACCAGGGGTTCAACATGGGGGAGGACGTCGTCTACTCGGGCACCGTCGCGGCCGCCATGGAAGCGACCCAGCTCAAGATACCGGCTTTCGCGATCAGCCAGGGGATAGGTCCCAGGCAAAACTACGACGTCGCCGCCCAGTTCGCAAGGCGCCTCGCCCAGCAGATGCTCCGCCGCGGCCTGCCGGACGGCATCGCCCTCAACGTCAACGTCCCCAACGCGTCAAGGGAAAGGGCTCGCCCCACGCTTGTGACGCGTCTGGGCAAGCGGGTCTACGGCAAGAAGGTGACGGTGCGCTCCGACCCGCGCGGACACCAGTACTTCTGGCTGACCGGCAAGAACGTCCTGGGGATAGCCCTCCCGGGATCGGACGTGGCCGCGATCGGCCAAAATTCCATATCGGTCACGCCGCTCCACATCGACAACACCGACCTCCAGACGATTCACCTTCTCAAGAAGTGGGACCTCTGACCTGGAGCGTTTTCCGGCTGGGATCAACTTCCAGGCGTCCCGCTAAAAAGGGTTTACTTCCGGAGACGACGCCTCTTCTCGGAGACAATACTGTTGAGGGTACGCTAATATGATTTCGTCAACGCCGGCCCGCTTCCGGATCTTTTTGACCTCAGGCCCTCCGTCCAACTCCACCCTCAAGGACAGGCAGGCCCCTGCCGCAGGCGAGTCGAAAGAGGGGCTGAAACCGACCAAATTCTCTCTTTTGAGCGAGGCGTATATTTCCTGGATGATCCCATAATACCTAGAGAGTTCCTCCAGTTTCTCGGACCCTACCGTCTTGCGCGCAAAGACGTAATTCATCCCTCCAGTCAAAGAGGGAATGCTCGATACTTCAGAAGACAAGCGTTCCTTGGAAGTATCGTAGGTAAAAGTGAAATAGACGACCTGGACGTTCGCTCTCAGCGCCCGCTCCTTCAATTCATCCGAGCTGGTCGCGCTCGCGTCTTCGGCGGCTTCCGCGGCCCTAAACACAAGCAGAATCCGTTTCACCGGCCCGGTCTGGCGGCTCAGTTTGTCCAGTCCGGCGGCCAAGGCGTCCCGGAACCGCGCCTCGCGCCCCTTCCCTCGCGCGGCCTTGAAGAGCTCCTTGATGGGCGGCCCTTTCTCACCAAGATTCTTCAAGAATCTGATTTGCCGGTCGTAGATCGCGAAGAAATAATCGTCCGCCGGACGCAGTTGTTTTTCTAGAATCTGTTTGAGACCTCCCTCTATGACGATCCGGTGCGTGCCTATGGCGTCGCCGGCCTCGATCAGAACGCCGAGGCGGATAAAGCTCTGCTCCTCCTGAAGCACATCCAAGAGCTTCTGTTCCTTTCCGTCGAGATAAATGCGGAAATACCGAGGTTGGGTAAGCCCATCGATGATGCGGCTGTAAATCGGAGCATTTCCCTTCCCGGCGGACTGCGCTCCGATCGGCCACACGGGAACCAAGACGGCGCGCACCTTGATCTGGCCCGCGCTCTCCAGGATATTCTCCTCTTGTTCCTGTAGGCTGGAGGCGAAATCCGCATCCGACGCCAAAACGCACCCGGGAACCATTGCGGAACCTAGAGCGGCCAAAACGACGGAGATGAGGAGCATTGGACGTTGGACCCCTTTCAAGATGCGGGAGCGACGCGGCACTCCGGAGCCCGTATCGTATATTCGATCTTCTTTTTTTCCTTTTTGTCCCAGAGGTCCTGGATCTTGTATTGCCCGCCGCTCTCATCCAGGAGTTTGACCTCGATCTTGCGGCATTGGCCGTCGCGAGCCCGGTTGGAGGGGATGTAGCTCAAATGGTACTGGCTGCGCGCGCTCGACATGATCTTGTCCATGATCTCTCCAAGGTCTCCCGGCATTCTCATGTCGAAGAACAGCCCCCCCGTCCTCTTGGCCAGATACATCAGGCGAACCCTGCCCTGCTCAAAGGTTCCCCGGCTGGGGAGCGTCACGCCGAAGATCTCCCGGTCTGGGCTGGGCAGATATTGCTCCAAGGCTTGCGCGAGATGGGCGCCCACGTTGACCGTGTAGATCACGGCCTGGGTTTCTTTGGCGAACTTGAACAGATCGTCCTGGGTATAGGAGCTGAACGTATCGATCCCGGTCGAGAGCACGATGATGATCTTTCGGCCCTTGTAGGACTGCAAGCGCCGCAGGAGTTCCGCCAAGGTATCCATGAAGTTGCCTTCCTGGCTCCTGCCCTCGAAAAGACTCATGGAGCCCAGAACGGCGGCGACCGCGTCCGGGC
>JACQPI010000022.1 GCA_016207585.1 Elusimicrobiota bacterium
GGCATGCTCAAAATCTGCTCCGCGGCCTCCGGAAGGCCGCGGAGCAGCGCCCCGCCGCCCGTCAGGACCCCGCCGATCGGAACGATCAAATCCCCGAAATTCGAGTTCGCGACCTCCTCGCCGATGACCGTGAATATCTGCTCGACGCGAGGCAGGATGATCCCCATCAAGGTGCTCGTCTTGACCGTATGCGTTTTGCGCCCGTCGATCCCGACGAACCGCACCTCCGCGTCGCCGTTGAGGAGCTTCGGGTGCGCCAAACCGTTCTCCAGCTTGATCTTCTCCGCGGCGGCCACGGTCGTCCTCAGCCCCACGGCAATATCCCGCGTGATGAAATCGGAGCCGACGTCGAGATCCCTGGAATACTTGATGGCGCCCTCCGCGAATATGCCCATAGAGATCGACTGCCCGCCCCAATCGACGACCAGCGCGCCGAGCTCCTTCTGCTCCGGCGTCAGGACCAAGTCCCCCACCGCCAGGAGCCCGTACACCGGCTCGATCACCTCGAAGCCCGCCTGCGCGACCGATTTCATCAGATTATTGAGGTGGGCGCTCGATGCGGTCACGACGTGCACCTCGACCTCCAGGAGGGCCGCCTCCATCCCCACGGGTTGAGGCACGCCGCGCTGGCGGTCCAGGGAAAAATTCTGCGGGATGACGTGCAGAAACTCCCGGTCGCCGGAGAGCGGGATCGCCTTCGCGTTCTCGATCACGGCCGTGACGTCCTCCGGAGTGATCTCCTTGTCCGTGCGCGCGATGTTATAGGCGCCCCGGTTGTTGAAGGACTGCAGGTGCTTTCCCCGAACCCCGAGATAAAGCCCGTAGACGGTCTGCCGGGAGGCCTCCTCGGCTTGCTCCACCGCTTGGGCGACCGCGCGGGCCGTCTCGGCGATATTGAGGACGACGCCCCCCTTGATCCCCCGGCACAAGACGCTCGCCCCGGCCAGCGCCTGGACCCGCTGGGTATCGGGATCGCGCATCCCGACCACACAGGTGACGCGGCCGCTGCCCATGTCGAGCCCCGCGACGACTTCCGGCTTGTTTTTCAAGCTCATGATCTCAAAATCCCGAAACCCCGGGGCGCGCCAAAATTTTGCCGTCGCCGAAATATCGGAGATCGACCGTCACCGGGACGGAGGGCCCGAACCGGTCGCGCGCGTCCCTGAACACCTCGCTCAGGCGGCGCAGCTTGGCATCGGTCCAACTCAGTCCGCCCCACAACAGGCGCGTCCCGTCCTTCAGAAGCCCCTCCCAACCCTCTTCGGCCGAGCGGAATTCCCAGCGATCAATCAAAACCCGCCCCGGCCCCTCCTTCGCGGCGGCCTGCAGGAACTGAGCCAACGGCAGGTAGTCCGACGCCGAGGCCTCAGAAACGTCGACGCGCGGGGTAAAATCCTCCGGATAAACTCCGGATGGCGCCTGGAAGAAGGTTCCGGTTCCATCCAGCCATCCGCCCCCGCGGATCCCGGCTACGCGCGCCACGGGGCGCCGTGGAAGCGCTTCGAATACGATCGATCGGCGCCACCACGACCTCCGGACCCGCACCGCCTCCAGCCAAGGGAAATCGGATTCCAGGCGGCGCGCCACGCGGTAAGGCTCCAAGGGGCCCCACTGGGCGGGGTCCGTTTCCCGGCTCGCATTCATCAGAGCCGGCTCCATGGCCCGCGAGACGCCGGCTACCGCGATTCGCTCGACGCCGAAAAGTCTGGAAACCGGCCGCCCGATCCGAACGTCCGGCAGCCGCACCTCATGAATGGGAAAATTCTTCACCACCAGCGTCGCCGCGACCGCGAGCGCGGCCAGCACCGAGACCACGGCGGCCCGCGCCAGCCGGCGGCGACGCAGCTTGGGCCGCACCGCGACCCGATGGCGGAAAACGCGTCCCGCTCTAGGCCTCACCGACGATCCTCATCTCGGGCTCCAACTCGACTCCGTAACGCCGCCGAATCCTGCCGCGGACAAGCCGCACCAGATCGAGAACGTCGCGCGCGGTGGCCCCGCCATGGTTCTCGAAAAAATTGGCATGTTTGCGCGAGATGGACGCCCCCCCGCAACGCGCTCCCTTGAGCCCCGCCTCCTCGATGAGTCGAGCGACGAACCGACCGGAAGGATTTTTGAAGATGGAACCCACGTTGAAGGTGTGGACCGGCTGCGTCTGCAAGCGCCGCTGCTGTAAATTTTTGATACGTTCGAGTATATCAACTTTGCTCCCCGGTTTCAACTCGAGCTCCGCCCCCAAAATGACGCGTTTATCGAGGTTGCTGGATCGGTATCCGAATCTCAAAGAACGGCGTTTTAGGAGAGCGCCTTTCAAGCTTTTGCGGTCCAAAACGCGGACCGATTTCACCAGATCCCCGATCTCGCCTTCCCGGGTTCCGGCGTTCATCACCAAGGCCCCCCCCACCGTCCCGGGAACCCCGATGAGCGGCTCGGCGCCGGCCAGGCCGCGCCGGGCGCACGCGCTCACCAGGGCGGGTAGACGGACCCCGGCCCCCGCGAAGACGCGGACACCGTCGAATCGCACCGCGTCGAATTCCCCGCGCAACCGCGCCACGATCCCCCGCAAGCCGCCGTCTCGGACCAGGAGGTTCGAGCCCCAACCGATAAAGAAAACCGGCAAACGGCGTCTGCGGGCGAACCGGCAGACTTTCGCCAACTCCGCCTCCGTCTCTACTTCCAGGTAGGCGTCGGCGGGCCCGCCGATGTGGAACGTCGTATGCCGGCTCATCGGCTCGGCGAGCCTCGATTTAGGGAAACGCCGATGGAATTGTAAAATCCAAGCCGGCCGGGCGGCGCCGCGGGGCCTCATGTCGCCGTCACTGAACTTGCACGCTGATGAACATCGGCTGGCCCTGCCGCAGGATGTCGAAGACGATCCCCTCGCCGAGGCGCGCCTTGGACAGCGCCCGCTCGATCTCCCGAATCGACGCGATAGGGGCCTGGTTCACGCCCCGGATGACGTCGTCCTCCAATAGGTAACCCCGCAGTTTGGAGTCCCGGGAGACGCCCCGCACGAGCACTCCCTCCTGAGACGGCGAAAAGGCGACGCCTTCCCATTGGAGCTCCGACGATTCGCGGTTCGGGAGCTCTTGCGGGGATTCCCCACGCGGCTCGGCCGCGGCCTCCTCGATCGAGTCCGGCCGCTCCCCGAGAACGACTCGGACCTCCGCCTTCTTGCCCCCGCGCACGATCTCCACCGGGACCTTTTTCCCGGCTCCGCCCCGGCCCACCTCGCGGATCAGATCAATGGGATCGCGGATCGGCCGGCGATTGAACCGCACGATGACGTCGCCGCGCCGGAGCCCCGCCGCCTGCGCGGGGCTGTCGGGAACGACGGAATTCACCAACGCCCCTTCGGCGCCCGACAGCCTGAATTGCCTGCGAATGGCCTCCGTGACCGCAGAGGCCTCCACGCCAAGCCAGCCCCGCTGCAACGACTTGCCCGCGATCAAGTAGTCGAGCACCTCCTTCGCCTCGTTGATCGGGATCGCGAAACCGATGCCGGCCGACGCGCCGGATGGGGAGAATATGGCGGTGTTGACGCCGATCAACTCCCCGTCCATGTTGAGCAGGGGGCCGCCGGAGTTGCCCCGGTTGATGGAGGCGTCGGTCTGTATCAGGTTGCGGTAGGGCCGCCCTTCGATCACCAGGGTCTGCCGAACCGCAGAAACGATGCCGACCGTGACGGTCTGCTCCAATTCGAACGGCGAACCGATCGCGACGACCCACTCGCCCACCTGCGCGCGGCTGGAATCCCCCAGCTTCAGCGAGGGGAAGGGGCCGGACGCCGATATCCTCACGACGGCCAAGTCGAGATTGGGATCGCGCCCGATGACCTTGCCGTCATAGGTTTTCTCGGTTCCGTCGGCGCCCGTCAACGTCACCTTGATCTGCGTCGCGCCGCGCACCACATGCTCGTTGGTGAGGACGTGGCCCCGGGAATCGATGATCGCGCCGGAACCGGTGCCGTGCGTGCGCCACTTTCGGACGCGGGGCTGCCCTTGGAAACGGTCGAGGAAGTCCTCCGGGTCCCCGAAAAAAAAGCTCGGGGGCTGCACAAGAACCTGCTGCTCATGGATCGCGGTGATGTTGACTACCGCCGGTTTGGCCTGGTGCGCGATCTCGACGAATGCCTTCTGGAATTCTCCTGGAGGAGCCGCCCAAGGGGTTGCTAACGGCCCCAGCGCGACCCACAAAACTGAAACGGACAATTTCTGATTCCGTTGAAACGTCATCGCAGTCCTCCCTGTTAGTTCGAACCGGCTTCGCGTCTCCCGCTATTTTAATATAAATGCCCGGCCACCCGTCACCCCGCGACACTATCAAAACAATTATTGCTATTAACACGGCTAATTCGCTATATTTTTCTCCCATGCCCTCGCGCAAGATATTGCTGGTAGACGACGACACCGCCATTTTATCCCTCGTTAAAAGGTATATGTCCGCCCACGGATTTTCCATCGTCATGACGGACAACGGCTCGGAGGCGTTGTTTCTGGTCCGGGAATCGCGCCCCGACCTGATCCTGGTGGACGCGGAGATGCCGGGCCTGGACGGCTACTCGGTCTGCCGCGTCCTCAAGCAGGAAGCCGCGACCCGGGCGATCCCGATCATCATCATGTCCGGGAATAAGATAGAGGAAAAGGACATTCTATCCGGGTTCGAGCGCGGAGCGGACGACTACGTCCTCAAGCCGTTCTCGCTGCCCGTCCTGAAGGCCCGTATCGAGGCGGTCTGGCGCCGTTACGAGGCCTCCGCACGCTCCGACGGCAAGCTGAAAAAAGCCGGAATCGAAATAGACCCTTCGGGGCGAACCGTCAAAATCAGCGACAACGAGATACAGTTGACCCGCAAGGAATTCGACCTGCTCGCCACTCTCCTGAGCAAAGCGGGGCGCGTGCTGAGCGTCGCCTATCTACTGGAAACGGTATGGGGCTACGATCCGGCCGACTACAACGACCCGGGGACCGTCGAGGTCCACGTCTCTCACCTTAGGAAAAAATTGGGGAATCGCCTCGCCAAGCGCATCGTCAACGTTCCGGGCAACGGGTATAAATTCGAGGCGTAGCGCGTGAGATTTAAGTTGCTCTTAAGCGCCCATTAAGAAAGTTCTCGACCGAACCCGCTATGCTCAAGGCATGGAAACAAAAGAGCCCTGCCGGAGCGGCCGAGCCCGGACCCGTCGGATTCGCGTCGGCTTGGCGGCCGCGGCGCTCCTTTGGGCCGCGCAGCCGGCCCGGGCCGCCAACGGCTTCAAGACGACCGCCCGGGAGTGGCGGGACGCTCCTACAGGAGAGGGCTGCGAGGGCGCCTCGGAACGCGTGGACCGCCTGGAATCCCGAATACTGGACATCAAGGCCCGCTATTGGGCGAACCACCTTCGAAAGGGCAAGAGCCTGGCGGGCCTGCGCGTCAATCCGGGCTCCACGATCTCCGACCCCGGTCTCAAGACTAGCTTTTACAAACGAATGGAGTACTGGTACAATCGCGGGGAAGTGTCGGAGCTTGACGCGCGCGAGCTGCAGCTGTTCAGGACGATTGAGGCGAAGGCCTATTCCCTGTACCGCGAATGCGGCATCTAAAGGAAAAGAGGGAGACCCATGGGACATAAGATACTGGTCGTTGACGACGAGGACGGGGTACGCCGGCTGATAGGCCGCGTCTTGCGGCAAGCGGGGCACGAAATCCTGGAGGCGCTCGATGGGCGCGACATATTCAAGACCATCCGCACGCAGCGCCCCGACCTGATCCTGCTCGACGTGCACATGCCCCAACTCGACGGCATCGAGGCCCTGAGCGAGATCCGGGAGATCGAGCCGCGGATTCCGGTGATCATCATGACGGGAGATGGAAATTCGGAGCGGGCGCAGCTGGCCATGGAGCGCGGCGCCTGCGACTACCTGACAAAACCCATCGATATGGACTACATGCTCTCCTCCGTCACGGCGCATCTGCTGATCCAATCGAAAGAGGGCCGGTAGTTCGGGATTTACCATGATCGCCACGCGCCGGAAAATCCTCGTCGCGGACGATGAAGACGCGATCCAAAGAGTGGTCGCTCGCGGCCTGGGCACGCGCGCCTACGAGCTGCTGCAGGCCAAGGACGGACGCGAGGCGCTGGAACTGGCCTGCGAACGGGCTCCCGATCTCATCGTGCTCGATATCCACATGCCGCAAAAGAGCGGTTGGGAAGTCCTTCGAGAGTTGAGAGGGAACTTCAAGACTCGATCGATCCCGATCATCATGTTGACCAACCAGAAAGCGGTCAAGGACCGCGTCAACGGGCTGGAGTTGGGCGCCGACGACTACATTGGCAAACCCTTCTCAATCGAGGAATTGAAAGCCCGCGTCGCCGGCGTGCTGCGACGGACCCAGCTGGATCTGTGTTCGAACCCGCTGACCCGCCTGCCGGGAAGCCCGGCGATCGAGGCGGAGGTGTGCCGGCGCATCGAGGCCGCCCTGCCCTTTGCGTTCCTCTATTGCGATATCGACCATTTCAAGCCCTACAACGACCTCTACGGATACGCGCGTGGGGATGAAGTGATCCAAGAGACGGCCTACATCCTGCTGGAAAGTCTGGAGAAGACGGAAACCCTCGGGGCGTTCGTGGGGCATATCGGAGGCGACGATTTCGTCGTCGTCACCCGTCCGGACGACGCCCCGCCCATGGCGCAGGCGATCACCTCGCTATTCGACGAAAGGAGGGCGCGTTTCTTCAACGCCGAGGATTTTCAGCGCGGCTATATCGAGACTAAAAACAGGCAAGACATTGCGCAAAGGTTCCCCCTCCTCACGCTGTCGGTTGGGATCGCGACCACCCAGAACCGGAGCCTGCGCCATTACGCCAAGGTGGTCGAAATCGCCGCCGAGATGAAGCACTTCTTGAAGTCGGATCCCGCGCGCCGCCTCAGCCGCTTCGCCTTCGACCGCCGCCGGGATTCCTGAAATCTCCATCGGGCTCCGCCCTACTGACGCGTATGTCGACCCGCGGCTCGTCACGACGCTGAATCGTCGGCGGGCGGCAAAAAAGTTGTGTATAATCGAAACAAGTGAGCCCGTAGCTCATCTGGTAGAGCACCTGACTTTTAAGCAAGTGCGGCAAGTTTGATGGAGTTTGTCCGGGCGTGATCCTCGTCGAGAAGCCCCTCCGAATCCCCTCTTCATGTTTGACCCTTTTTGACGGAGCAGGATGGCCGCATAGCACCACCTGTAGCGCCACTTTCTCAGTCAGTCACAACCAGGATAGATGGATGATCGAACCGATATTGAGCGCAAGTCCGTATTAGCGATATACCTCGCGGCGATGAGCAATAACGGCAATCACGACAAGGCGAGCATTGTCCTGGATAACGTAGATGATCCTGTAATCGCCCATGCGAATACGGTAACGGTTGTCCGTTCCAGTGAGTTTCTCAATTCCGTGGGGGCGCGGATTGGAAGTCAAAGCGTCGATCTTGAGCCTTAACCTTTCCTGGATGGACTGGTCCAACTTTTTGAACGCACGGGCGGCGGAAGGAATGAACTCAATACGGTAGGACAAAACCTACTCCCTAATTGTTCAGCTTCTCTTGAGAGTTTCCCAAGGAATCCGGCCTCGCTCACTGAGGGCTTTATCAACCGCTTCGTTGTCCAGTCGATCCTCAAGTTCTTTCCGAATGTGGCGGTCGACGACCAGTTTATCGAGAAAGTCCTCGCGGGCATCTCGTGGCAAAGCCTTAAAGGCGGTCCAAAACACTTCGGCAGTCGCCTGTTGAACGGTCATAAATCCAGTGTAACAGGATGAAGTACGGAAAGCAAGCGAATTTTTGCCGACCCCAATTTATTATCGACAACCACCAAGCCCCGACGGCTGAACCGGTGGAGAGCAAAATTATTATTGTATAATTGATATTGTTGAGCCCGCCCCAGCTTCGGCTGGGACAGGAAGTTAATCAAGATGTTTAAGAGCCCGTAGCTCAGCTGGTAGAGCACCTGACTTTTAATCAGGTTGTCGTGGGTTCGAGCCCCACCGGGCTCACGTTTTCCTTCGGGAGAGGCCGGCGCGCGCAAGCGCGAGGGTCGCGACGATCGGACCTTCCGCTTCGGGGAAGGTGACAGCCGTCCTGGCGAGCACAGGCGAGCCGACGGCGCCAGAGCAAGGGGCGGAGCCCCTTGCATGGAGAGCGACCGCCGCGCCACCGATTACGCGGCGGCATCAGCCCGAGCGCGCAAGCGCGAGGGTCGCGACAAGAGGCCCTATCGTCTATCGGCTAGGACGCTGCCCTTTCAAGGCAGAAAGAGGGGTTCGACTCCCCTTAGGGCCAGGCTCTTTTTGGCTATGTATTGCGAATCTGAACGACCGGAGTTATAATCAGAAAAGAGGCTTATGGCTCAGAAAGTATCGCTCAGTCAAATCGAAAACGGCGCACAATTAAAGGAACTTCTGGCGTGGTTCCAGAAGTTCAAGGAAGCAGGCTTCGCGGAAAAGTTGGATTCCCTCTGGAAAGAAACTCGGCAGGCTGCGGAAAAGTCAGGCTACGGACCAGGGGATGTGGATCGATTGATTGCCGAGGTCCGCAAGAGTAATGGCCGGGCTTAAGCCCCGCGTCGTCCTGGACACCAACGTCATCATTTCCAGCTTCTGGGGCGGCAAGCCAGGCGAGATCGTCGACTTATGGAAAGATGGCCGAATCCTCCTGATCGTTTCCCTTCCCATCCTGAAGGAATATCTGGCGGTTTGCGCGCGATTCGGTTTGGCGGACGCGCAACTCAAAGAGCGAGGTCTACTTTTCTTGGAATCCCCGTTCAGCACTCTGGTACATGCCCGGAGCGAGTTCAGCGTTATTCAGGAAGACTTGCCGGACAATCGCTTTTTAGAGTGCGCCGTGGACGGAGGCGCTAATTTCATCGTATCCGGCGACCAGCATCTTCTTCGGCTCAAGGTATTTCAGAAAATACCCATACTATCTCCCATCGACTTCCTGAAACGGTTGTCGGAAGGCGGATAACCCGCTTCCCCATCTGCCATCTAAAAATTTTCCCACGGCGAGGCAAAAACGCACACAAAAGCGCACGCTCAAAAGTTCGGATTTTCCCGGCGATGGGAACGTCGAGGGCCATCTTTCCTCCCGTCAGATTGAGGGATATTCTCATCGATTTTTCCCACAGCGTCAAAAGTCGGTTGAGTGACGCAGATCCGCTTGTAGCAGCTTAGTTTTTTCTCCCGCCACTGTCCCGACTGTATCGCGTCCGGCCGTAA
>JACQPI010000018.1 GCA_016207585.1 Elusimicrobiota bacterium
GATGATCAAGGCCTTCATCGTCCTCAAGCCGCAGGCCCGGGCGGACAAGTCCGAGCTCCTTCAATTCGCCCGGCAGCGCCTGGACCCCTACAAGAGGCCCCGCGACGTCGAAATCGTGCAGTCCCTGCCGAAGAACGCGCTCCAGAAGGTGCTTAAGCGGGTCTTACGCCAACAGGAACTGGACAAGAAAAAGCCCATCAAGACATAGCGGTATTCGACGGAGGAGCTGGGCAGTGGTCTTTTTTACAGTTTTCTATGAGATGCCAAAATGGCATTTCATACCAAAGTGGAAGGTCCGGACACCCGGATCCAGCCCCATCTTCGAGTTGATCATTCCGGGAGAGGACTGAATGAAACCCGACCCGCAGAACGAAAAGGGCCCATCCGGCGGAATCCCACGAAAAATCCGGTTGCCTCGCTGGCTCTTCCCGGTCTTGGACATTCTGCGCGGCGCCGCGGGAAGAGGTAGAACATCCTTGCCCGCGGTGCCGGACGCCACTCCACTCTATCTCGTAGGAGGAGTCGTGCGGGATATCCTCCAGGGTCGCCGGACCCACGACATCGACGTCGCGTGCGACGACGCCGCGGCCTTGGCGCGGGCATTGGAGCGCCGAACCGGAGGCCGCCTCGTCGTGCTCGACGAACTCTCCAAAGTATATCGCGTCGTGCTCACGCGCATGAAGCCGCCGGACGCCGCGGCGCCGCGCGAAAAGAGCAACACCCTGCGCGCGGCACCGGGCGCGTTATCGCGCCCAGTACCGCAGGTCGACGTCGCGCAAATCCAGGGAAAGGGCATCGAGGAAGACCTGCGGCGGCGCGACTTCACGATCAACGCCATGGCCCTGCCGATCCCCGCCGCCGGAGGCAGGAGCCGTTTGATCGACCCGCGAGGGGGCGCCCGGGATCTCGAACGCGGCATCCTGCGCGCCGAGTCGGGCCGACTTTTTTCCGAGGATCCTCTGCGTCTCCTGCGCGCCTTTCGCATCGCGTCGCAACTCGGCGGCCGGATCGAACGGCGAACGCTGGGCTACATTCGCGCCCATCGCCGCAAAATCTCGGAACCGGCCGGGGAAAGAATCCGCCAGGAACTCCTGCTGCTGCTCGCCTGTCCATCCTCTCACGCCTGGCTCCGGGAAATGGACAATGCCGGGTTGTTGACCGCTCTCTTCGCTCCGCTCGAGGCCTCGCGGCGCTGCGCCGAGGTCTACTACGGGAAAGGGGGGGTTTTAAAGCACTCCCTGGACGCCGTGGAACGGATGGACCTGCTCCTTGAAAACATGCCCAAGATATTCCCGGGCCTTCACCGCGAAATCAACCGCGCTTTCGAGGCGGACGGTGTTGCGCTCGCCCGCCGAGGCCCGCTCCTGCGACTGGCGGTCCTCCTGCACGACATCGCCAAGCCGCCCACCGCCAAGCGGATCGGCGGCCGATTGAGATTTTTCGGCCACGACGAGATCGGCGCGCGCATGGCGGCGGAACTCCTGGGAAGACTGCGCCTCTCGCGCGATGAAATCGACGCCGTCTGCGCCTATATCCTGCATCACCTGAGACCTGGCAATCTGGCGGCGAACCCCGTCATCTCCGACAAGGCGGTGTTCCGTTTTTTCCGCGAGTTAGGGCGCCACGCGGTCGGACTCATTCTCGTGTGCTGGGCGGACCACGCCAGCTACCTATCCCCGGCCCGCTTGGCGCGCGTGCTCAAATATTGCTCCGAGGACCCGCACGACTTCCCGACCTCGCGCGTGGCGGATCCCGCCGTCCGCAAAACCCTCCGCCATCTCCAGGTCCTTCACTACCTTCTTTTCAATTACTTCCGAAAACGCGAACGCGTCCTGCCGCCGCGCCTCATCGATGGGACCGACGTGATGAGCATTTTGAGCATTCCGCCGGGCCCCTCCATCGGCAAGATACTGACCCTCGTCCAGGAGGCCCAAGCCGCCGGGAAAGTCCTCGACCGCGAGCAAGCCCTCGGTTTCATCCGAAACTCCATCCCCGTGCGATTGAAAGTCGCCGCGACGAGGCGTAGATAACATTCTAGGCCTTAAGCCCCAGAACCGCCTACCCAAAAGTCTTCCATAAAAATGGGCCTAAAGGCCCTATTCAATGACAATGCGGCTGGGATACACTTGAGCTATGGAGCGCTGGAACAGGCGTTCGTGGTGTATTATTGCCACGGTCCTGTTATACATGGGACCGGCGGCTTTACTCGCTCGGGCCCAGGGCGGCGCCGCCCAGCAGCGCGGAAATCCCGCGGCGGTGAACCTCGGCAACCTCAGAATCGGGTGGGCCGGACCGGCAGGCCTCCCTCAATCCCAACAGCTCGGACAGCCCAATCTACATACGGACCTGCGCGGCAGGTTCGACAAGCCCGTTTTTTATGTGCTGCCGGTCCTCCATAACCAATTGAACCTGCGGGCCGCCCAGGGAAGAAGCGATCCGATCGGCTACGTCCGGGGACTCGCTCGAACCCTGGCCGGTCCGGACGTCCTAGCGAATCCGAACAGCCCGCAGGCCCTGGCCTTGCTCGCCATCGCCCGCGCGATTCTCGGCAAACGCGTATTCTTGGAAAACATCCATCCCGAAATGGGCGCTTCGGTCGCGTTGAAACTGAATCAAACCGCCGATCGCATCCGCCAAGGCCTTCGAGCGCAACCCGGCGGCGGCCGGATATACGCCGCCGACGCGTTGCGGCGACTCCAGGGGGCGGTATCCCAATTGAACCGCCTGGGAACCTACGCCGCGCTGGAGAGCCCGGATCAGATCCGCGTGCTGGAACAACTCTTCAGCGACTCCATGGCCCGTCCCACGCTGGACGCACCCCATCCCCTAGACCGACAAGCGCGCTCGCCCGTGTCGGCGCGCGAGACCTTCCTCGATCTCAGTCCCAACGGGCTGATGCGGCCCTCCGCGCCCGGCGAAGCGTCGGCGCGCGGCGGCGAGATAGACTATGCCCCGCGCCATCACCCCGGCCCGGACTACGATGGGGAATGGGATGGCGGCAGTGTTCGCGACGCTTTCCGCACGCTTCGAAAACTCCGCCAAGTCTCCATCCGGGATCCGCTTTTTTTCGCTACGGCGCTGCGCCTCGCTCAAGCCTATCCCGAGCTGAAATCCGCGCTCGATGCCAGGAATATTTTCTTGGTGCGCAGGGAAAGCCTGCTCAAGGAACCGGAGCTTTTGTCCCTTCGCGTCCCTCAAGATTCCAGGGGAACGGCACGCGAGCTTCCCGCAGGCGGCCGCGAGCTCATGATCCTAATCGTCGTCGTTCCCAAGTCGGGGGAGATTTCCCAGCTTGAACTGGAGCCGGCCCTGCTGGGCCAAGCCCAACGAATCGTCGAGCTTCGAAGACGCCGCGATCTCGACCGCTTCTCCCCGGAGCGCCGGGGAGTACTCCCGCTCACCGTACAAAGCAGCGAGGATACCGAGAAATATTCCATGGATCCATTTTTCTCGATGCTCCTCTGGACGCAGCGCTCGGCTCTCGCCGTTTCTCGTCGATTGGCCGCGCTGCGGCGGTCCGCGTCGCAGCCGCATTGGGCCGCCCTCTTCCTGCGGCCGTTGCCCGTCGAGTAGCCCATGGCGGGGAATATCAAGGACATCCTCTCCGAAATTTTAGGCGTTTTCGCCATCGTCTTCATCGGAGCCGCGGCCGTCTGCATGGATGCCTGGAGCGGAGGCAAAATCGGTCTTCCGGCGGTGGCCCTGGCCCACGGGCTCTCGCTGGCCGCGATCCTATGGCTCTACGGCTCCCGCTCGATGGGCCATTTCAATCCCGCGATCACCATCGCATGGCTCACGGTCGGACATGTGGATATCCTCAAGGCCTTTTTCCTCGTGGCGGCGCAACTTTTGGGAGCGTCTCTGGCCGGAATCTGCATCAAGGCTCTGCCGAACAACACGCTTGACGTCGCGGCATCGGCCCCCCAATTAACCTTCTACGCCCTCCATGGCCTTGGCTACCGCGGTGCGACTCTTTTGGAGGCGATAGGAACCTTTTTCCTTGCCTCGGCCTATTTTGCCGGCTGGAGCGGCAAGAACCAGGGGACATCCTCCTGTTGGGCGGTCGGATGCATCGCGGCGGCCTGCACCCTGGCTTTCGGCCCCCTCACGGGCGCGGCGCTCAACCCCGCCAGGGTGTTCGGTCCGGCGGTCGCCAGCGGCCAGTGGGCGCAGTGGTATGTCTACTGGATCGGTCCCTTGTCCGGAGCCTGGGTCGCCGCAAGGGTCCATGAGGCCTTCTATGCGGAAAAGAAAGAGCGATAATAACGGGGCGACCCTCCCGGCCCCGACCAGCGTCTCCGCCGAAGACATCGTGCCCAATAACGAAACCGCGACCGGCTTCGAGGAAAAACGAATCGCCGCCTTGATTCGCCGGGTTCTAGGCCTCATCGGCGAGACTCCCGAACGGGAGGGGCTTCAAAAGACGCCTCGACGCGTCGCGCGCGCCCTCCTGGAACTGACATCCGGATACAACGAGGACATAGACCGTCTCATCAACGGAGCTCTTTTCAGCGTCTCCTATTCGGAGATGGTCGTCATCAAGGATATCCCCTTCTACAGCCTGTGCGAGCACCATCTCCTGCCCTTCTTCGGCAAGGCTCATGTCGCTTACATTCCGGACCGCCACATTGTCGGCCTCTCCAAGATACCCCGGCTTGTCCAGGTCTTCGCCAAACGTCTCCAGGTGCAGGAACGCATGACCCAACAGATCGCGGAAACGCTCATGACGAAACTAAAACCCTTGGGCGTCGGCGCCATCATCGAGGCGCGCCACCTCTGCATGGAGATGCGCGGCGCCAAGAGCCCGCTGTCCCCTACCGTGACGAGCGCGATGCTCGGAAATTTTCGACGCGACCTGCGCACCCGCGAAGAGTTCCTGAAACTGGCGAAATGACTTGATCGGGGCTATAATATGGCCATCTCGAAATGACGCCCCACCCGCCTGGAAAATGCGTCCGGGAATCCTGGAGCAGGCAAATACACGGCTTCAGCCTGATCGAGATCGTGGTCGTCGTCCTGGTCATCGGCATCCTGGCGGTCGCTTTATCGGGCCAGTACCACAAGGCGAGCGAGAACACCAAGAAAGAACACGCCGAGTCCCTCCTGAAATCGATCGCTTACAATAACCGCCTCCGCAAAGGCGCCGGGAGGGGCTACGTCCTGGCCTCGGCGGGGCCTATCGACAACAACAGCGCCCTGGTAAGAGAGGGCTACTTGGCCAGGCTCGACTGGAACGGCCAACCCTACCGCTACTGGGGGGCCGAGAGCACCGCCTCCTGCATCGTGGCGCAGGCGGCGCGCAAGAAGAGCGGCCCCTCCGGCACGACCAACCCCGAGTACAACTCGCAGGCGCTGTGCATGAGCGCGGACGGCGAGACGGCCGAGTTTGTGAACACCCAACCGGATGGAAGCGCGCCCCAAGGGTGCAGCCTGACTTGCGGCGGATCGTAGTCGCGGGCGTAGTTCAATGGCAGAATAGGAGCTTCCCAAGCTCCGGACGTGGGTTCGATTCCCATCGCCCGCTGTTTTAAAGATTATCGCGCCGTAGGCATGCGCACAGCGGGCATGCGGCGGCGGGCCAACTCCCAGAGCCGGCCGGCGCCCGCCGTCGCGAACAAGATCATCCACGCCATGACGGGCAGGCGGTAGCGGATCGTCGTCAGCACGAGCGCGTAGGAAAAATTCAAGGAAAAGACAAACGCGTAAATCCACAGCGCGGGACCGCCCCGCGCCCCCGCCAGCGCCATGCCGAGGAAAGCGAGCGGGATGATCCAACCGTCCGTCAGCAGGCTGACCCACTTGAGAAGGCCATACGAGTGCTCGTAGGCGCGGGGCCTCGGGACGAGACGCCAATAGTCCGCGATACGCCAGCCGACCAGCCAAACATAACGCCAGGGATCGCTCCGGACGCGCTCGACCGCCTTGCCGAAGAAGAATCTTTCCCGATCCACGACATTTTGAATGCGGCCCCCCTGCGCGATGACCGGGTCGCGAAGGCGGGCGTCGTACTCCCCTTGCTCTTTCGTGCCTCCAATCTCCTGCGGAACGACGAGGTATTCGTAGAAGGTGCTGCCGGTGCTGGCGGTCGAACCGAGAATCCAGGCGTCGAACAGCCGAAGGTTGCGAAGGGGCCATATCCCATAGAGCGTCAGGAAGCCGGCCAGATAGACCGCGCCCAGCAAAAGGCCCCGGCGCAGCCGCGAGCGCCACAGATATAAGTGGAGGAGGGGGACGCAGCACAGGCTGAACGGAAGAAAGACCGTGGCGGTGAGCCCCGCCGCCGCGCCGGCGAGCCCCGCCGCAAGGAAGCGCGCGGGCCGGCCGGAGTCCTGCGCCGCCGCCAAGGACCAGACCATGAGCGAGCCCAGGCACAGCATCATCGACTCGCGCAGGGACTGCGCCGCGTAATACAGAAACGGCGGATAGACCGCGCATACGGCAAGAGACGCAAGCGCCGCGCGGCTCCCAAAAACATGGCGGGAAACCTTCCAGAACGCCCACAACGCCAGAGTGCTCAAGAGCGAGTTTAGGAAAAGGAGGGCGCCGTAGCCGCGGCCCAACAACAAAAACACCAAGCCCAGAAGCACCGGATATCCCGGCTCCCGGTGGGCGCTCGGCACCCCGTCCTCCGACAGGGTCCACGTCCTGGAGAACGAATCGGCCAAAGTCGCATAGGAGTCCGGATCGGCGAGGCGTCCCCCGCCGCTTCCGGGCGGAGGGGAACAAACCCCGTAGACCACTCGCGCCGCCAAGGCGAGAGCCAAGAGCGCCGCCGCGAGACGGCGCTCCGGGAACAGGAGCGAGGTCGGTTTCGAATCGCGCATGACTCGATGGAATCGCGCGTATCCAGGTCGTGGGGTATCCTAACCTTTTACAGGAGCGATATCAAACCGCCGGCAGATTGGTACAATCACCAGAATGGATCCTCGCAAACTCATCGTTGCGGGCTGGGCCGCGGCGGCGCTGCCGGCCGGCCTAGCCCGGGCCCAGCCGGCTTCGACCCAGACCTCCGCCGTGGAGCCCTGGACCGCCGGCAGCTCCAGCTCCACGGCGGCCGTAGAACTCAGCAGCGCCGTCGCGCGATCCGAAGAGGATATCGCGCGCTCCCTGCAAAACGCGCATTCCCATTATTTTCAAGGCGACCTCGCCCGCTCGGCCGAGGCCTACCGGAAAATCCGGACGCGGGACCCGCGCACTCTGGAAGCCTGGCTCAACGGCGCGCTCGTATGGAAGGAGTTGGGAAAAAACGCCCAGGCGGTGGAATGGCTGTCCCAGGCCGCCCTCCTCTCCCCGCGGGACCCGAAGATACTCACGGCGCTCGGCTGGGCTGAATTTCACCATCGGGACCTCCAGGCCTCCGAAACTCGCTTCCGGGCCGCGTTGACGCTCAACCCCAAGGAACTCTATGCGCTCCTCGGTCTAGGGCGGGTCGAACTCGCCACCCGGCGTTTCGCGCAGGCCGCCCTCCAATTCTCGGAAGCGGCCGAGTCGGACCCGCGAAACACCCTGGCGCAATTTTGGAAGGGGCAGGCGCTGGATGGGAACTCGGATCTGGCTGCGGCCATCGACGCCTATAAGCAGGCGGCCCTCAGCGACTCTTATTTCATCGAGGGGCGCTTCGCCCTGGGCCGCGCCTACATGCGCCGCAGCTGGTTCCGGGAGGCGGCCTACCAGTTCAAGAAAGTCCTGGACGCCGATCCCGAGAACCCGCGCCTCAAGATAATCCGGCAAAAGATCAAGGGCTTCTGGAGTTCCCAGGCGCCGTATGAACCGTCCGGGCCCAGGATCGAAAAGGAAGCCGAACCCCGGCCGCCCGCCGCGCTCGGGATCCCTCCGGGGGAGATCCCGACCCTGCGCGTCGGCGTCGGAACGAACGCCATGGGCAAGCCCCTGCCGAGAAAGACGGCGGAGTTCAAATGCACGACGCCTTTCGACGTCGTGGACGCCAAGTCCGGCAAGCGGCTCGCCTCGGGGCGCGCCGGCCAGACGTGGCAGGTGCGTTTTACCTTCCGCAAGAAGACGCCCCGCATGGCGCTTGTGGGGCCGGATGGACGCCATAGGCTGGCCGCATCGAGGGCCTTGCGCATCCGCCCCGAATCCGAAAAGGGGGGAAAGACGACTCTCTCCGAACCCTTAACCTCCAGGAACCGGACGCTGCGGGGGGAAATCGAGATCGCGCTGCATCCCACCCGCCGCGCCTTCGAGGTGGTCAACGTGGTGGACCTGGAGACGTATAGCCACGGGGTCCTATCGGCCGAAATGCCGATCGACTCGCCGCTGGAAGCGCTCAAGGCCCAAGCCGTGGTGGCGCGCACCGAGGCGCTCTACATCAAGAGAAATCTCAGGCGCCATCGCGTCGGAAACTACGACCTCTGCGACGGGCAGCATTGCCAGGTCTACACCGGCGTCTCGGCGGAAACGCGCCGCTCCCGCCAAGTCGTCGACGCGACCCGGGGCCGCGTCGTCGCCTATCAAGGCAAAGCCGCGCATGTGTTGTATTCCTCCAATTGCGGGGGCCATACGCAAAGCGGCTGGGAGGTCTCCGGTTGGGGAGACGTTCCGTACTGGAGAGGCGCTCCGGACTCTTCTCCCGGCTCGCCGCCCTACCCCCGCTCTCCCTGGGAGCTCTGGTGGTGGCTGCGGCAAACGCCCAAGGCCTACTGCATGCCGTCCCGCTACGTCTATCCCTCCCATTACCGATGGAACCGCATCATCGCGGCGAAAGACCTGGAAGAAAAACTCAATCGCTCCCGGAAGATCGGCAGACTCGTCGGCCTGAGGACGCTGCGCCGCGCGCGATCCGGCCACCTCAACGCGGTCCTCATCCTAGGAAGCCGCAGGAACGTCAAGGTCACGGACGAGGCGCGCATGCGCAACCTCCTCGGCATCGGCTCCCAGAGAAGCGCTTTATTTCTCATCGAGACCGAATACGACGACCAGGGGCGCCCCGAAACTTTCGTCTTCCATGGGGCCGGCTGGGGACATGGTGTGGGCCTGTGCCAATCGGGCTCCATAGGCCGCGCGGAACAGGGCCAGACCTACGATGAAATATTGAAGGCCTACTTTCCCGGGAGCGAGATTGGGAACCTAAGGTACTGATATGAATCGCCACATTTGGTAAGATGTGCTAGTTCCCATGAAAATCGCTCTCGGCGCGGACCACGGAGGTTTCGATCTCAAGCGCGCCATCCACAAATACCTGGAAGAAAAAGGGCATTCCGTCTTAAACCTGGGGACCGATTCCACGCAACCGGCCGATTATCCCGACTTCGCCGAGCGCGTGGCGTCGGCGGTCGCGCGCAAGGAGGCCGAGCGGGGCATCATGGTATGCGGCAGCGGCGTCGGCGCCTGCATCGCGGCCAACAAGGTGCCCGGCGCGCGGGCCGCCGTGTGCCACGACACCTTCTCGGCGCGCCAAGGCGTCGAGGACGACGACATGAATGTCCTGTGCCTGGGAGCGCGGGTCATCGGACCCCAACTCGCCCTGGATATCCTGGAATCCTGGCTCAAGGCCCGTTTCTCCGATCAGGAACGCCATCGCCGGCGCCTTAGCAAGGTACTGGCCATCGAAGGAAAATACCTGCGAGCGTCAAATTGACACTGCATGGTCATTTCGGTACAATCCGCTGCGAGCATGGATCTATTCGGCCTTCGCAAAAGCGCTGAACCACCCCCCGCGGGCGGCGAGCCGCATGAGGCTTTCTCCTTTTCCGACAAACGCATCTGGGCCGTGCTCCTGGTCCTCAACACCATTTTCCTCTTTATCTTCGCGGGAGCCGTGGCGGGGATGCTCTGGGTGCGCTGGGGCAAGGCTCCCATGCCCTCCCGGATGCAGCAGACGCGCGATCGAAAATCCCCGGAGCCGCAAAAGGGGGAAAAGGCCAAATCCGAACCGATCGCGACGCCGCCCGCGGCGGCCCCCGTGCCCGCCGCGAAGGCGGCCCCGGCCGCGCCCCTGGAAAGGCGAGAGGCGAAACGCCCCCTGGGAAGTCCCAGCGTCCTGGCTCCCGATCTTCCTCGCCGAGAAGCGGGCCCCGCCAAAGGCGGCGATGCGGCGCCCGCGCCTCCCCACGCCGCCCCGATATCGGCGTCCGCGGATAAAACAAAGGCCCAGCCGGTCGAGTTCGTCTGCCACGCGAAAGAGGCCACAGAAGTCCTTCTGAGAGGCTCGTTTTTGGTGCGCACGGGCGGACTCAAGGCGATGACGCGGATCGAAAACGGCGCCTGGCATGTGACCGTCTCTCTTTTTTCCGGCCACTACAAGTACCGCTGCATCGTGGACGGCAAAAGATCCAAGATATTCACGGTCGACGTCCCCTAGGAATATTCCTTTCTTCAACCTCACCCAGTTTCTGGGGCGGGTCCTGTCGTCGATGGGACCCATCGCCTCTGCTCGCTGACGCTCACACCCGGCGCCCTCGCAAACATCTGCGAGGACAGCTGTACTCGGCGATGTTGCCGAGTGCGATCCAACCCATCGACGCCACCCGCCGTTAATCTGGGTGAGGCCGCGACTTCACCCACAGGAAACTGGGGTGACGGATGGGAAGGCATTCCGGGCGAGGACGGTGCGTTAGCACCGCCCGCAGAACGGAAGGGGCCCATCCGGCAGGACCCCGACAAA
>JACQPI010000020.1 GCA_016207585.1 Elusimicrobiota bacterium
ATGCGACGGCTCCCCGGCACTTGATCGAGCAGCATGGGGAACTCGAGGAAATCCTCAAGGAGAAGCAGGCCCGGCGCGAGGTCGAGGAGCTCCCGCCCATGGAAGGCCGGTTCCCGTGACGCAACGCTCCGCGGCGCCGGAAAACTCCGTGTCCGCCGCGAAAACCGCCCCGGTCTTGAACTTGGTGCAGGCGATCAACCAGGCGCTGCACCAGGCGATGGCGGAGGACGAGCGCGTCGTCGTGCTGGGGGAGGACGTGGGCCTCAACGGCGGGGTCTTTCGCGTCACGGAAGGCCTCCAGAAGCGCTTCGGCGAGTGGCGCGTCCTAGACACCCCTCTGGCCGAGCTGGGCATCGTCGGCGCGTCGGTCGGGATGGCGACGGCGGGCTTGAGGCCCGTCTGCGAGATCCAGTTCGAGGGATTCCTGCCGGCCGTGATGGACCAGGTGATCTGCCATATGGGACGGCTGCGCAACCGCACCCGCGGCCGCAACACGCTGCCCATGGTGCTGCGCGCGCCGCACGGCGGTTTGGTCCACGCGCCGGAGCATCACTCCGAGTCTCCCGAGGCCTACTTCGCGCACACGCCCGGCCTCAAGGTCGTGATCCCGTCCACGCCCCAGGACGCCAAGGGCCTCCTGATCGCCGCGATCCGCGACCCGGACCCCGTCGTCTACTTCGAGCCCAAGCGCCTCTACCGCTCGGCCAAGGGTCCCGTGCCGGAGGAGATTTACGAGACGCCCATCGGAAAAGCCCGGCTCGCGCGCGAAGGGACGAACGTGAGCCTGATCGCATGGGGAGCCATGGTGCCTACCTGCATCACGGCCGCGCAGCGCCTGCAGGCGGAAGGCGTCTCGGCCGAAGTCCTGGATTTAAGGACCCTTGCGCCGCTGGACCTCGAGGCGATTTTGACTACCGCGGAGAAGACGGGCCGCGTCGTCATCGCCCATGAAGCCCCCAACACGGGCTCCGTCGCGGCCGAAATCAGCGCGCTCATCCATGAACGCGCGCTTCTTAAACTGCAGGCGCCGGTCCAGCGCGTGGGCTCCTGGGACATCCGCATGCCGCTTTTCCGCCTCGAGAAATACTACATCCCCGACACGGACCGGATCGCGCGCGCGGCGAAGCGGGCGCTGGCTTTTTAATCATGCGAGGTGCCTATGCAATATGACTTCAAGCTGCCCGACATCGGCGAGGGCCTGACCGAAGGCGAGGTCGTGAAGTGGCACGTCCGCGAGGGCGACTCGATCCGGGAAAACCAGCCCTTGGTCAACGTCCTGACCGACAAAGCGGAGGTGGAAATCCCGAGCCCCAAGACCGGAAAAATTCTCAAGTTCTCTGCGCAAGAAGGGCAAAAGGTGAAAGTCGGCGAGACGCTCGTGACTTTCGATTTGAGCGGCAACGGCGCGACGGCGGCGGGATCGCTCCCTCCCGCGGGAACGATCAATGCCCTGCCCCCGCTCGCTGATACCGCGCGCGGTAGCGCGCAGTACCAGGCGGCATCGGAAAGTGCGTCGCCGCCTGGTGGCTCGCAGGGACTGGGCGAGGGGAGAACGGCCTCCGCCCTGCCCGCAGTGCGCAAGCTGGCCGCCGAGCTGAATGTGGATCTCGCCCAAGTACGGGGAACGGGACCTGGCGGACGCATCACGGAGGAAAACGTCCGCAACTCGGCCTGCGGCGGCCGACCGACCGGCGCGGAAAACGACATGCGCCCCGAGGAGCGCGTCCCCTTCGTCGGCATCCGCCGGCGCACCGCCGAAAAGATGGCGCTGTCGAAGCGCACCGTGGCGCACGTCACGCACATGGACGAGGCGGACCTGAGCGCCCTGGTCGCCCTGCGCGAGGAACTCAAAGCCGAGGCCGAGCGCCGCGGCGTGAAGCTCACCTTCCTGCCGTTCATCCTTCTCGCGCTCGTCAAAAGCCTCCGGGAATTTCCCAACCTCAACGCAACGCTGGAAGAGGGCGGCGGCGCGAACGGGGAGCCGGGGTCGGTCGTGCGCAAGAAGTACTACAACATCGGCGTCGCGACCGCGGCCGAGCAAGGGCTCGTGGTTCCGGTTCTCAAGGACGCGGACCGCAAGGATCTTTGGGCCCTGGCGGCCGACGTCAACCGGCTGACCGAGAAGGTCCGCGCCAATAAGATCGAGGCGTCGGAGCTCCAGGGGGGGACCTTCACGGTGACCAACGTCGGCCCCATCGGCGGCCTTTTCGCGACGCCGATCGTCAACCACCCCGAGGTCGCGATCCTGGGCGTCATGAAAATCCAGAAGCGCCCGGTCGTCCGAGACGGCACGATCGTCGCGCGCGATATGGTCAACCTCGTCTTGTCCTTCGACCACCGCGTGCTCGACGGCGCCGAGGCGGCCCAATTCATGAACATGCTGATCCGGCGCCTGGAAAACCCTAGAACCCTTCTATAAAGGCACAAACATGGCAATCGCAAGCGAAAAGCAGACCGAAGTCCTCGTCGTCGGCGCCGGGCCCGGCGGCTATGTCGCCGCGATCAAGCTGGGCAAGCTCGGCAAGAAGGTTCTCCTGGTCGATCGTGACGCGCTGGGGGGGGAGTGCCTCAACTACGGCTGCATCCCCTCCAAGGCGATGATCTCGACGGCGCACCTCCTGCACAAGGCCCGCAAGGCGAAGGACATCGGCTTCTCCTCCGAAAATCTGTCCGTGGACTGGGCGCAGGTCCAAAAGTGGCGCGGCGGGCTCATCGGAGGGTTCCAGCGCGCTGTCGCGTCGCTGACCAAGGGCAACTCGGGACAGGTCCTCATGGGCGAGGCGCGCTTCACGGGCCCAGACACGGCCGAGGTGCGCGGGGCCGGCGGAATCGAGGCGATCCGCTTCCAACACGCGATCGTCGCGACGGGTTCCAAGGCTCTGGAGATTCCCGGCTTCCCCTTCGATGGAAACGCCGTCCTTTCCAACAAGGAAGCCCTGGAGCTCGCCGAAATCCCGCGGCGCTTGCTGGTGATCGGCGGCGGCGTCATCGGGCTCGAGATCGGAACCTTGTATGCGAAGCTGGGCTCTAAGGTGACGGTCGTCGAGCTGCTGCCGCAGATACTCACCGGCATCGATCCGGAACTCGCCTCGCCCGTCTCGCGCAGCCTCGCGAGACTCGGCGTCCAGGTGCGGCTCAACGCGAAGGCGAGCGGCTTTAAAA
>JACQPI010000019.1 GCA_016207585.1 Elusimicrobiota bacterium
AGATACTCTTCCCGATCCGGCCTCGTTATGTTCAGGTAATATTGGTCCATCTTCTCGACGACGGACCGTTCCAGGTATTTATACTGAACCCAGCCGAAAACTAGAAAACTGATGGAGATCAGCGTGAAAAAAGCGCCGACACCCAAGAAAACGGCAAGGACCACGAACCCGCGGGGCGCCGTATCTGTCTTCATCGGCCGCTCAAGAATCGAAGAGTAGGATAACAACGCGCGATCCGCAAAGCAATAGGATCGCAACACGGTCCTTTGGGCCCACTTAACATCTGGGCCCTTTGGCCCTAGGTGCGGGTGGCGCCTTACATGTAATATCAATAGTCATACCCATGCGCGGACTCATCGATCGCGTCATCGCTGTATTCCTGGCGCTGGCTCTTTGGCTCCTTTCCCCGGGAATCGCCTCCTATGAGGCGCTGGCGCAATCCGGACGTTCCTCAAAACCCGGCGTCTCATTTCCCATCGATCCGCAATCGCCCTCCGCGCAGTTTTCCCCAAACAGCCGCCCGCCCGCGAACCTCGGTTCGCTCGGCCCCCGAGATGCTTCGAACCTTCCCGCGGCCGACCTTCGCTTGAATCCGCGCGCGGAACTTAAAACGGCGCGAGGCAATTTTGAGTCGCGTCGGCCCTTCGATCTCCCTGGAACCTCGCTGGGTCCTGCCGCCGAAACATCGGCCCTTGCGACGAACCCGCTCCCGCGGCCCATGCGTTCGACGGCCGACGCGCCGATCGGACCCGCCGATTCGATGCCGGCTCCAGATGCCGGCATTCCTATCCGCCGTTTCGACCTGGCCCATTCCGTCCTGGGGTTCTTTTCGAGGAGGGACTCTCAAGACCCAAGCAGACTGCGGATGTTCTTCGACCGCGGGCACATGAGGGGCTCCGAACCGGTCCCGGCCGCTCCGGCAGACGGCGAGACGAACTTTCGCGAATCCGTTCAGGAACTCGGTCGCCCCGCATTTTCCAAGACCCCCGCGCCCGGAACGAAAATCGGCGAATGGAGCGGTCGAATCGCGCGGCATACCGGCTGGAACGAATTCAACGCCAGCGAGAAATGGTATCTCGCGAGCCAGGCCCTGTACCTTTTGAGCCTGAGCCTCTACATCATCTCGCTGCCCGTGCTGGTCATCGCCGTCACGGGCCAGCCCGACATGGTCGGGACGGCTCGGATGGTGCATTATTGGGTCATCGCCTTTTTTTCATTGTTTTCCGGCAGCCTCATCCGCCAGCGTCCCATGAAAGGCGTGCTCCTATGGGCGTTCCGGACGCGAGCGTTCCTTCTGGGCACGATCGGCCTGTTGGCGCTCGGCCACGGCCTGCCCGCGCCCATCCTCTTGGGGCTCATCGCGATCAACGCGGCGGTCGTGTCCGTCGGACACCTCGTCGATCCGGACGCCAAAGGGCTCAATGAGGCGATCTCTACCCCGGAGAAGCGGGAGCGCGCGCTCTACCTCTACAAATTCTTGAAATACAGCATTTTCATCCCCGTGATGCTGCTGGCGGGCATCCCGATGGACTGGGCGGACCAACGTTATGGGATCGGCGTGGGCGCGATGGCGGGCTTCGGGCTGTTTTCGGCGATCATGCTGGGAGCGAGCTTCCTCATCAAGAGATATGTCGTCATTACAACCGGGGACGCCGATCCCAAACAACCCGCTCCACGGCCGTTGCTTCAATCCCTGCGAGAGGCCCCCCGCCTCGTCGCACAGACACTTGCCGCCATGTGGCACAACAAGATCATCCTATCCCGCTCGATCATCACGGTTTGCTCTGAATTGCTCGGCGACGCGCTGCAAATGGTCGTCCTGCCTATTTTCGCCATCGACGTTCTGCGCGGCGGCAATAACGCCAACGCTCGCCTGCAGGCCGCCGGCTTCATCGGCGGCTGGCTCGCGTCCTTCTTCCTCATCGGCCGCGCGAAGAAAACACAGGACCGAATCGGCACGTACCCGTTTGTCAAGCGCTTAACGTTTTTTGCATTTTTGGGCTGGATTCCCTCCCTACTATTCTGGATAAACATCCTCCCCGCCTCTCCTTTTTGGCAATACGTTGCTCCCTGGCTTCCATTCCTCGCGGTCGTCTTGATTCGGTTCCTCTACGACCCCATCGAGTCGCGCCACCTGGCGCTCCTCCAGCATGAGGTGAGGCAGGATCCGCGGGCGCGCCCGGTTCAAGACACCATCTTCTCCCTGATCACGACCATCGAGACGATCGCGGCCGGCGCCGGGGGCTACTTTCTTTCCCGCCTCTTCGACCCTGGTTCGACCCTCAGCCGCACCGTATCGGATGCATTTTCCGACAGCGTCTTGCCGTCCTTATTGGGCGCTTACGCCCCGATGAAGGTCATCACGCTGATCCTGCTTGGAATATCGCTGGCGTACGCCCTCATCCTTCCTCTACTCAAGAAACAACTGCTCCGAAGCTATCGGTCTGCCTCCACGGCCGACGAGGGGCTGAAGAAAATACGGCGGGCGGTCGCGTGGGGATTTCGCGGAGGGTGGAAGGGCCGCGCCGCCCTGGTCTCTTCGGGAGGTTCCGACCTATTGAAGGGAACCTGGGACCAACTGCGAGGCGCGCCGACCGGGCAGGAGCTCCGGTCCCTGCGCAGGCTGAAAGAAAATCTGGCGAGGATGGGCCTGCCGCCCCCATTCACGATGCGAATCAAGGAGGCGGCCAGCTCGGATCGCCCCACTGTCGCCATTATGGCCCCGCCCTCCGTCCACAAGTTATCGGTCCTACAGGAAGGAGGCCGCCAAGCGCCCGCAGACGTGCATCTGGTGCTCGACCCCTCATGGATCATCCAGGAAGTGGGACTCGACGGCCGCAACCGCCTCCTCCTCAAGAAAGGTCTGTACTTCAACGCGAGCGGTGAGCCGGTTCTGGCGGAATATGAGGCTCCACGGCGGATTCGCTATTTCGGGAATTTCTATACTCCGGGCGCCAACGGCCGGGGAGATGGAATCCCCATGGAAGAAAATCTGGACACGCCGATGTCGAGCTCCCATGCACTCGAACATATCACAAACGAGAAACTGACGACGCGCCTGCTGGCGGCGGCGCGGGGTGTGGCGGTTCCCGCGACCCTGGCGTTTCTAATGGCGGGGCACCCTCTATTCGCGAAGGCCGAACGCTTGACCGCCCTTCCATCTTCTTCCTCGTCCATCACCATAGTCCCCATGCCGGAGGCAAGCGAGCCCTCCCGGGAAGAAGCCCGCAAACTTATCGAAGAGTACCTACACCGCTTCCCCGGAGAAGAAGTGGTCGTAAAACCATCCGGCCCGTATTTTCACTCCGCCCGCGGCGTTCGCTTTTTCCGAAAAACCGACCTGGATGAGATCGTCGATCACGTGCTCGCCTTGGCCCATAAACCCTGGCACACCAAAGACGGCGAGGCGTACCAGATGACCCCGGATGGAGCCGTTCTCATCGATGAGCGCCTCGCGTCTTCGCCGCTCTATCTGAGATTTGACCCGAACCGGAATACATCGGGGAATCGCTGGGTGTACTGGCGCGGCGAGAAGGCCTCCCCGGATATCCTCTCGTCCCGGGATATCGCCGCCGAGCCGGCCGACAAGAAAGATTGGAATCTCCGAGTCCTCGTGTCCGCGACCCCCTGGGGCGCGGCGAAGGTCGATGGGATTTTCGGCCGGGCCGGAACCTGGGGGCTCCCGACCAACGCGGAGCCGGACGACCCCAAGAACGCCGCCGCGTTCATCCGCTTCGAACACATCGTTGAAGCGCTCCAAACCCAGCACGGGCTGCTGAAAACGCGACATGAAATCCTGGAGTTTCGATCCGCGATCGAGCGGGCGGCCGAGCAGACCCTATTGGCGATCCGCGAGCACGAGTCGAAACGCACGCGGGAGGAAGGAGAACCCTATCAAGCAAGAACCGATTTCATCGGTCTTGACTTCATGTTCACGGTAGCGCGAGAAAACGGGAAACTGGTTCCAAGCCTCATCGAGGTCAACGATCATGACGCGGGCGGCCAGCGGCAGTTGGACCTTTTCTACCCCGATCAAGCCGGGCGCCACTCACGGCACTGGATCGCCGACATGCTCGCCCGGGCCCGGCGCGATGCCCTGCGCGGCAAGAGGATTCTTCTCGTGGGCGCCGGAGATAACGCGCACTCCTCCGCGAAACAGGGCTTTTTTGAGCGCGCCCGCCGGCTGGGAATGCACGTCGTCCTCATGGATCAACCCGGGACCTGGGCCCGGGACTACGTCGACGACCTCATCCCCGTCGACACCTCCGAAGCGATGCGCCTGCTCAGGCACGATCCGCAAGAACTGCTGCGCCGAGTCGGCAAGGCGGGCCGCTTCGACGGCATCACGACCTTTTGGGAGGACGATGTCGTTTTCACATCGGAACTGGCGGAGAAACTCGGACTCCAGTTTCATGCTCCTGGCGCCGCCCGCCTCGCCCGCAACAAGCTGGAAATGCGGCGCGCGTTGCAGAAAGCCGGACGACCCTCTCCCATGTTCTTTCCGGCCAGCAGTCCCGAGGAGCTGACGCGGGCGATCCAAGAATTAAAAAAAGCGGCGGAATCGCTCGGAAAGTGGCCCCCCATGGTCCTGAAGCCATGGCGCGGCGCCGAAGCCGAGTTCGTTTTAAAAACGGGCTCCCCAAACAGGATCTGGGCCGCTCATGACGAAATATCGAGGCGAATATCGGCCTCCGAGAATCCGATTTTCCGGGAAGGCCGGGAACTCATGCTGGAAGAATATCTGGACGGCCAGGAGCTCGACGTGGACGTCGTTCTCCAGAACGATCAAGTCGTGTATGGGTCCGTTACCGAAAACCATCCTACGCGCGAACCCCATTTTCTCGCGACGGGCTCTTCCTCTCCCCCGCGCCGTTTGACCGAAGATCAACAGAAGGAAGCGGCGGACGCCGCGCTGGCCGACCTCCGGGCGCTTGGATTCAGGAACGGCCCATTCCACGTGGAGATGAAATATACCTCGCGCGGTCCCATGCTCCTGGAAGTCAACGCCCGTCCCGGCGGGAGCTACGTGACGAAATGGAACCTGGAAGTCTGGGGCGTGGATTTGATCGAAATGCTGTATCTCACCGCCGCCGGAATTCCAGCAACTGCTTTTAAATCGCCGGCTCCACTGAAGCACCTCGAAGGAGTTTTCTTGATTCCCGCCCGCTCGGGAACTCTGGAGGGCTTCGACGGTCTGGATGGCGTACGCTCACTGCGCGGGTTTCACGACTTTGTTCAATTCAAGAAAGCCGGAGAGCGCATAAGAATCCCCGGCGATGCGCTGGACCCGGGGTACGAGCGCGCCGCGATGCTGGTCGCTGAAGGCGGGTCCTCGGAAGAAGCCGGCGCCAACCTGGATCGCCTAACGGCGGCCCTGCGGATGAACGTCGGCGCGGGGAACCCCGGCTCCGAACCCTTCTCCGCTCGACAGAAACACCCCGGACCCTAGGCGGGCCCTTCCTTCAGCAGCCGAAAAGTGTTGAGAAGCCGAAAAAACGCGGGGCGGTACTTCTCGAAGCCGTCGCGCGTCGCGGGATAGACGAGCGCATAAAACCCTCCGCGAACCGGCACGACGGCGTAGCCGTGCCTCTGCAGGACGGCCCGTTCCCCCGAGTCGCTGCGAATGACGCCGTAGGTCTTTCCTTCGGGCGCCTTCAGAGTGCGAAATACCACGAAGTAAGTCGCTTCCCGATCCGAAACCTTGATGCGCTGGGAATGCGCCAGGGGACGTCCCTCCCCCTGCGCCTGGCGAATATCGCGGTCCGCCCCCGCCCAGATCTGCGCTTGGGCGCCGTAAACGTCGCGCATCATCTGGCGGATGAAGTCGTCCGCGGAGGCGTACATCTCGTAGGTCCCGTCCGGCAGCCGGTGCGGGGTGTTGGCGCGGTGCCACCGCACGCTCAAGCTCGGAACGCCCCGGAAGAAATCGGGCTCCAACGGCCCGGTGAACGTGATGTTGGCGTAGTCACCGCCGGCGACGTCCGCGGCGACCGACCAGCCCCAGGGTACCTCGCAAACGAAATCTCCCGCGCGGGAAGCGTACTGCGCATATTTGGGAGACCTGCAGCCGGCGGCGATCAAAAGCGCCGCCAAGATCGCCGGCCCGTACCGACGCGGAGTCGTCATCGCGGGTGCTTGGCCCAGTTCGAAATCAGCATGGTTTCTTTCCGAACAACCTTGAGGTGTCAAGCATTTCCTCGCCTAGGCCATGGGACGCAATTTGGGATTATAACAGGTATCCTCGTCAAAATCTAGCCCAACTTCCGCAGTAGCCGCGAAATAATGCTGGAAATTCCAGCATCTGGGCCCAAAAGTTGGCACTACATTTTGGCCACCAGGTGCTCTGGTAT
>JACQPI010000023.1 GCA_016207585.1 Elusimicrobiota bacterium
CTCTCGCTCGGCACTGGGCGCGCATATCGCGCCCGGTGGTTGACACCGTAAGTTTGTTTGGAGTGAAACCATGACCGAGCACAGCGCAGGGAATGGTTGATGCCTTAGGTTCGTTTGGAGAGAAACCATGAATATCCGACGAGAGTCTGGGTTGGGCTGGGTGGTTTGCGGGTGCCTGCTTTTCGGCATGTCTTCCCGTTCGATCTCCCAAGACGCTCAGGCGAAGCCCGGCGCTTTGCCGGGGATGACCTCCGGGGCTTCGGCGGGGCCGAGGGGGGGCGCCGAGTCCGCGCCTTCCGCCGGCGAGCAGCCTTCCGCGCAGGCGGCTTCCGGAGCGGTTGCGGCCCCCGCTGCGGGATCGAACCTGCCTTCGGAAGTCGTGATCAAGGGTTCGGGCGCGGGCGGCTCGATCCGCGATATCAAACCGCCGCTGCGGCTCGACATGGACCCTTTCGAATCGATCCGGGCTTCCCTGGTCCCGGACGAGTCGCTGTTATTGGCCGAATCGCCCTTCACCGTATCTTGGCGGCGGACCTATCCGGAATTTTTGAACAACCGCCGCGTCATCGAACCGTGGCACACGACCTTCGCGGATCGTCCCGGCATCATCTTCCAGGTCCGGGCCCAGCTGTTCGAGGCCATGTTGAGAGCCCTGGATCCCAAGGAGGTTCGCGGCTTCGGGTGGAAGGTGACCATCGCGGACGCGGAAGGCAGGGTTTTTCAATCGTATGATGGCTTGACGGATCCTCCGGGGGAGCTGGTTTGGAGCGGCCAGAACGACCAGGAGGAATGGATCCAACCCGGGCGCTCCTATTCGGCGGTTTATACCTTCACCGACCCGTCGGGTTCTCCTCATACCCGGGTCGGCAAGCCCATCCAAATGAGCGGCATCGTGCACCAGGAGTCCAACGGGCTGCACGTCAGCCTGGATTCCGGCGTGCTTTTCGGGCCCAACAAAAGCGACGAAACTTTCTCCAAGCCGGGCGAAGCCCTTCTGCGCTCCGCGGCCGACCTGATCAAGAGGCGTTTTACCGGCATCCCCATCCGGGTTCAGATCCTGGCCTCGACGCGGGAACTCGCCGAGGCGCAGGCGGGCGCCGTACAAAACACTCTGATCAAGGAATTGATGCTCCTTGCGCAGAACATCACCAACGAGGGCGCCCAGGCGCCGTTTTCGGAACAGAGGGTGGAAATCATCCTCCTAAACCGCTAGAATGCAACCATGGCGATCAAAGTAGGTATCAACGGTTTCGGCAGGATCGGCCGTTTGGTGTTGCGGGCCGCGCTCGATAATCCGACCCTCGAGGTGGTCGCGGTCAACGATCTGACGGATGCGGCGACCCTCGCGCATCTCTTCAAGTACGACTCCACTTTTGGAACTTATCCCGGAGCCGTCGAGGCGGCCGGCGCGACGCTGCGGATCGGGAAACGAACGATCGAGGTGTTGGCGCAAAAGGACCCGGCGCAGCTTCCTTGGAAAGTCATGGGCGTGGAGCTTGTCATCGAGTCGACCGGGCGCTTCACGGAAGCCGAGAAGGCGAAAGCCCATTTGAGCGCGGGAGCCCGCAAGGTCATCATCTCGGCCCCGGCCAAAGGCGAAGACATAACGATCTGCATGGGCATCAACGAGGATCGCTATGATCCGGAGAAGCACCAGGTGATTTCGAACGCTTCGTGCACGACCAACTGCCTGGCGCCGATCGCGAAGGTGCTGCTGGAGAACTTCGGCGTCCAGGCGGGGCTCATGACGACGATCCACTCCTATACGAACGACCAGGTCATCCTGGACTTCGCCCATCAGGATCTTCGGCGCGCCCGCGCGGCGGCGCTCAACATGATCCCCTCCTCGACGGGCGCCGCCAAGGCCATCGGTCTGGTGCTGCCGGATCTGAAGGGCAAACTCAGCGGCATAGCCATCCGCGTCCCGACGCCGGACGTCTCGATCGTGGACCTTGCGGTCATTACGGACAAGCCTACCGCGAAGGAGGAGGTCAACGCCGCGTTCAAGAAGGCCGCCCTGGGCGGCCGGCTCGGGAAATACCTCCAGTACCAAGAGGCCCCGTTGGTTTCCCGGGATTACACGGGCAATGCGGCGTCTTGCGTTTTCGACGCGACCTTGACGGACGTGATGGGGGGGCGCCTGGTGAAGGCTTTCGGGTGGTACGACAACGAGTGGGGCTATTCGAACCGGGTGGTCGATTTATCCGCCTATATCGCTTCGAAGGCGCCGGCGGCGGCCGACCGAGCGATACCGCGAGAAAGTGCCGCTGCCGAGGGTCGTCGGGGAGCGGCCAAGGTCTAATCCGGGCTACGGTCGGTTTTCCCTTTAGGGCGCATCCACGGTTTCCGGCATGGCCAAAAAAATAGCTCTCATCGGCGTTCCCATGGATTTGGGGGCGAGCACGCGGGGTTCGGCGGGCGGTCCGGCGGCGATCCGACGCACGGAGCTTGCGAAACGCCTCGCGGGCTTGGGGCTCACCGTCGAGGATCGGGGGGATATCGCGGTCCCGGCGCGTCCTCCCAAGGCGGGACAGTCCAAGATGAAATACGCGGCCGAGATCCGGGAGGCGTGCCGGACGCTCGCGCGGGAGACCCATGCCGCTGTGCGAGACGGGTGGCTGCCGGTTGCCCTGGGCGGCGACCACAGCCTCGCGATGGGCTCCGCGGCCGGTGTCTCAAAGTACTTCCACGCAGAAGGGGAGAAGATCGGGCTCCTGTGGGTCGACGCTCACGGCGACATGAATACGCCGGCCACGACCCCTTCCGGAAACGTGCACGGGATGCCTCTGGCGCATTTGGTCGGGCTGGGAGAGCGCGGCTTGAACCGCATCGCCGGATTCTCGCCGGCCGTGGATCCGTCCCGAGCCTGCCTGATCGGCATCCGCGATCTCGACGAGGCGGAAAAGGAGAATATCCGCAGGTGCGGCGTGCGGGTGTTCACGATGGCGGACATCGATCGCCGCGGGTTGGCGCACATCGTGGAGCAGGCGATCGATCACGCGGGCGAGAACGCGGCGGGACTGCATGTCAGCTTCGATATCGACGCCGCCGATCCCTCCATCGCCGAAGGGGTCGGCACCAAGAAGCGCGGCGGGCTCACCTACCGGGAGGCGCACCTCCTCATGGAGATCGTGGCGGAGTCGAAACGCATGGTTTCGCTCGATATGGTGGAGGTTAATCCCCTCGAAGACAGCCACAATACGACGGCGGAGCTGGCTTCGGAGCTGGTCCAGTCCGCCCTCGGTAAGAGAATCTATTGAGTATGGCCGATTCCCAGCAAACCCTGAAATTGCGCCGTCTTCAGGACATGAATTTGAGGGGAGCCCGCGTTCTGGCGCGCGTCGATTACAACGTCCCGCTCAAGGACGGGGGCGTGGCCGATGACACGCGCATCCGGGAGACGCTGCCGACGTTGAGGCATTTGCTGGACGTGGGGGCGAAGGTGACTCTTGTGGCCCATTTGGGCCGTCCGTCGGGCAAACCGAACCCCAAGTATTCCTTGAAGCCGGTGGCGGAGCGGTTGGGGCAGCTTTTGAAAACTCGGGTGCATTTCGCTTCCGACTGCGTCGGACCGGAGGCGCACACGGTGAGCGCCCAACTGGGGTCGGGGGAACTGGCGCTCTTGGAAAACTTGAGGTTCCACCCGGAGGAAGAGTCCAACGGAGGAGGCTTCGCCCAGGAGCTCTCGCGGCACGGCGAGTTTTTCGTCCAGGACGCCTTCGGGGCCCTGCACCGGGCGCATGCCTCGACGGCCGGGGTACCGAAGTACCTTCCCGGTTGCATCGGCCTCTTGGTGCAAAAGGAGCTCGAATTTTTGGATCGGGTGATCGGCAATCCGCAGAGGCCCTTCCTTGCGATATTGGGCGGCGCGAAGGTCTCGGATAAAATTGGGGTCATGCGGCGGCTGGTGGAGCGCATCGATACCTTGGTCGTGGGAGGGGGGATGGCCTATACCTTTCTGGCGGCCCAGAACGTGGAAATAGGCAAATCGCTCTTGGAGAAGGCCAGCATCCCGGACGCCAAGTCGATCATCGAGAAGGCCTACAACCGGGGCGTCGAGTGCTTGTTGCCGGCGGACCACGTGACGGTGGGAGAGCTCAAAGACGATTGTGCCGCGAAGATTACCTCCGGAATGGCTATCTCCCCGGATCAGATCGGGGCCGATATCGGCCCCCGATCCATCGAAATATTTTCACAAGTTATCTCGGACTCCAAGACGATCTTCTGGAACGGGCCCATGGGAGTTTTCGAAATGGAGCCCTTTGCCCGCGGGAGCGTGGCCGTCGCCAAGGCGGTCGCCCGGGCGACCGGAAAGGGCGCGGTATCCATCGTGGGTGGAGGAGACAGCTTGGCCCTTCTGAACAAAGCCAAGGTGGCCGATAAGGTCACCCACTGCTCGACGGGAGGGGGCGCCAGCCTCGAATTCCTGGAGGGCAGGGTCCTGCCGGGACTTTTGGCCCTCAGCCAGTGAATTGCGTCAACGCAGCCGTGACCCAGTAAATAAGAGGCTCCGCGTCGTCCGTTGGCGCCAAAATTGGTTCCAAAATGCGGAAGAAGGAAGTTTAGAATCTGGTATAATAGCTAAGAATTTATGCACGCTTTCCTTATGGTGGTGCACGTAGCCGCTTGCGTCCTGATGATCTTGGTCGTCCTGCTCCAAGC